>JALHOE010000052.1 GCA_022843175.1 Deltaproteobacteria bacterium | reverse complement strand
GGCGCGCATCGCCGCGGCGTCGGGGTAGCGCTCGTCCTGCTCGAACGCGAGCGCCCGATCGACGACCTTGGCGAACTGCGGCGACACGTCCTTGGCGACGGTCTCGATCGGCGGCGCCGGCTCGCGCGCCATCCTGCCGACGAGCTCGATCGGGTTGGGCGCGTCGTGGATCCGCCTTCCCGTCCGCAGCCGGAACAGCACCGCGCCGAGCGAGAAGAGATCGCTCCGCCCGTCGATCCGATCGGCGAGGCCCGCGGCCTGCTCCGGCGACATGTAGGAAGGCGTGCCGAGCGCCACGCCCGCCCGCGTTTGCAGCCGGCTCCCCTCGATGATCCGCGCGAGCCCGAAGTCGAGCACCTTCACCCGGGTGCTGCCGTCGTCGGTGCGGAGCACGAACAGGTTGTCGGGCTTGAGGTCGCGATGGATGACCCCGCGCGCGTGCGCCGCGTCGAGGACATCGAGCACCGAGTCGGCGATCGCGAGGAGCTCGAGCTCGGTGAAGGGGCGGTTGGCTCGGTCCTCGAGGAGCTCTCCGTCGAGCAGCTCCATCACGATGTACGCCGCGCCCGCGTCGGGCCCCTCTTTGACGACGTCGTCGTCGAGCACGGCCACGGCGCCGGGGTGCTCCACGCGGTTGGCCGCGTAGCCCTCGCGCAGGAACCGCTGGCGCAGCTCGGGGTGCGCGGCGAGCTCGGGGTGGAGGATCTTCACCGCCGCGCGCGCGCCGTTGCGGTGGCGTGCGGCGTAGACCGACGCCATTCCTCCGCTGCCGAGGAGCCGCTCGAGTGTCCACTTGCCGTCGAGCACTCGACCGATGCGATCGTTGTCCGAACCGTTCATTTCGGCTTGGTCGACTGGCTCGGTTTGGCAGAGGGTTTGGTGCTGACCGAGGCCTTCGGCTTCACGTTCACGTGGGGCTTGGGCGGGACCGAGGTCGTGGCCTTGGGGGGCGCGCTCGCGGTCTCGACCGGCTCCGCGCTCGGCACGGGCACGGGCTCGGGACGCTCGAGCTCCCGCCACAGGAAGAAGCCGCCACCGCCGAGCAACAGGGTCGCGAGGATGACCCACGGCCAGCGCGCCGCTCTCGGCTCGCGCTGCCGCGAAGCGGCGATCGTCGTCGGCGCACGGCGCGCGGCGACCTCCATCGCGTCGATGTTCTCGGGCACCGGCTGTGGCGCCACCGGCTCGGACGAGTAGTCCGAGGGCTCCATGTAGAGGCTCTCCTCGCGGCGCGGCCGGGTCGCGTTGGGCATCGCCTCGGTCAGGCGCCGCGCGAGCTCGCCGCAGTCCTGGATGCGCTCGACGAGATCGCGGGTGAGCGCCTTGTCGACGACCGCGGCGACCTCCTTCGGTACCCATGGCGCGACGTCGAGCACCCGCGGCTCGGGGCCGGTCGCGATGCCGATCACCGTCTCCTCGTAGGAGAGGTTGTGCGCGAAGCAGGGGGCGCCCGAGAGCATCTCGTAGAGCACCGCGCCGAGCGCCCACACATCGGTGCGCCCGTCGACCTCGAGGCCGCGCGCCTGCTCGGGCGACATGTAGTTGGGCGTGCCGACCGCGGTGCCCGTGCGGGTGAGCGCGCGATCGGCGCCGGGCTCACGCTGCCCGATCAGCTTGGAGATGCCGAAGTCGACGATCTTCACGAGCAGCGAGCCATCCTCGCGGGTGACGAGGAAGAGGTTCGCCGGCTTGAGATCGCGATGGACGACGCCCGCTGCGTGCGCCTTGGCGAGGCCGCGCGCGGCCTGGGTCGCGATGTGCACCGCGACCGAGGGCGAGAGCTTGAACTCGCGGTCGAGTCGGTCGGCGAGATCTTCGCCGTGGAGCAACTCCATCACCTGGTAGAGGCCGTGGGTCTCGTCGCTGCCGACGTCGAACACCTGGATGATGTGCTCGCTCTCGACCCGGCTCGCAGCTTTGGCCTCGACCTTGAAGCGCGCGACGACCTCCTCGTGCTGGACGTACTGGGGATCGATGAGCTTCACCGCGACGCGCTTCTCGAGCTCGATGTTCGTCGCCTCGTAGACCGCACCGAACGCGCCGCGACCAATCAGCCGGGTCAGTGTGTACTTTCCGGCGAGGGTCGCGCCGATCCGCGGGTCGTCCATTTCGCGAACCCAAAGGGTAACGGGGTCGGCCCCCATTTCCGAGATGGCGTCACGCCACGCGCACGGAAAGGCGACCCTCGTTCTATCGACGTGACAGGCGGCAACCGAGATTTCTCGGGGTTCCGTCGAGGCACGCGACGTGCTCGTTGCTTCCCCACATGCGACCGCGCTTCGCCTCCGCTCCGGTCCGGCTTGCGTCCCACGTCGCCGACGAGGAGGCGTTCTGGGACGTCCTCGATCGACGCGGTCGCCGCGTCGCCCGCGGGATCACGCTCGCGCAGGTCCGCGCGCGCCGCGAGCACGGGCTGATGCCCAACGCCGCGCTCATCGCCCGCGAGGACACCACCGAGTGGGAGCCGATCGAGGACGTGCTCCTCCGCGCGAGCACCCGGCAAGCGCTCTGGTACGTGACCCGTCCCGGCGGCGCGATCGTCGGGCCGGTCGACACGGATCGGGTCCGGCGCGGCCTCCGCGAGGGCATGGTCCCGGTCGACAGCATCGTCTGTCGCGCGGGCAGCATGTCGTGGGTCCGCATCGACGCGGTCTCCGCGTTCGCCGACGCAGTGAACGAGGCCGAGTTCGACGCCGCCGCCACCACGGCGCACTCGGCCGTGCGCTGGTCGTTCGAGACCTGGTGAACGAAGAAGGCCGACGGCGTCTCCACCGTCGGCCCGGAAGTCACGCTGCGACGATCACTCGTCGTCGGACGACTTCTTCTTCTTCTTCTTGTCGCCGTCGTCGTCGTCGGACGCCTTCTTCTTCTTGGGCGTCTCCTCCTCGTCGTCGGACTTCTTCTTCTTCTTGTCGCCGTCGTCGTCGAGCTTGAGGAGCTTGGACATCGCCTTGTTGGCGGCCTTGTCGAAGCCGTCGCAGTCCTTGTCGCACTTCTTCGCGGTATCGAGCGACTCGGTCCCGGTGACGCACTTCGCGTAGCACTTGTACGCGTCGGCGTTCTCCTCTTTGACGGCCGTGAGCATCTTCGGACAGAGGGACTTGAGCTCCTCCTCCATCTTCTTGTCGAGCTTCACGTCGTCGTCGTCGCTCTTCTTCTTCTTCTTCTCGCTGAGGCCCTCGTAGTGGGTGCAGACCTTCTCGGGCGAGGGTGTGCAGCCGAGGAAGAAAGAAGCGAGAGTGATGCCGGTCACGAACAGACTGATGCGATTCATATCGGGGGCCTCCGTACAGCGAGGGCGACAGGGTACCGCCAAACCGGCCGCGAACGCGAATCCCCACCCCTCGAGCGCCGAGGGGGCCGCCTTCTCTCCCGATTGGCTAGGGGGTGCTCCCGAGCGACTCGAGGAACGGCACGATCGCCCATTGGATCGCCTCGTCGAAGGTCGGGAGCCACGGCTCGAGTGCGCCGGTGGTGCGGCTGTCGCTCTCGGGCAGCCCACCCCTGCCGTAGTGCTCGGTCACTTCGACCAGGGTGCGCAGCGTCCCGCCGTGGCCGAACGGACCGCCCCCGACGATGCCTCGCAGCGACGGCGTCTTGAACGCTCCGAGCGTCTCGGGGCTCGGCGGCAGAGCGAGCGCGAACGGCGTCAGCGCGTCGCTGTAGCGCGACGCGCGTGAGGTCTCGCTCTTCGCGAGGAGGAGGAGCCCGTCGTAGCGTCCGCGATCGGCGACGCCGTCGGGGCGTCCCGTGGCCATCCGCGTGACGTGAAATGCGTCGTTGGTGAGGCGCGGTCCGAAGTGACACTGCATGCAGCCGCTCTGCATGAACACCGCGAGGCTCGACTTCTCGAGCGACGTCAGCGCCGTGCGATCGCCGCGCGCGTAGCGATCGATGCGCATCTCCGGGACCGGTAACGTGCGCTCGAAGGCGGCGATGGCCTTGCCGACGTTCACGAACACCCGGGTGATGCGCTCGCGCGTCGCCGGGGAGAGCGAATCGAACGCGGGGTCGCCCGGCTTGCCGTCCGCGGGAACGGTCGCCGCGTCGGGCAGCGGGTGCCCGGGGAAGGCCCTCTCGTACGCGTCGCGGTGGGTCGAGAGGACTCGCCTGGCGACCCGTGCTCGCGATGACGCGATCTCATCCGGGTTCTCGAGCGGGCCGAGCGCCTGCGACCAGAGCGAGTCGGCGCGTCCGTCCCAGAACTGCCAACGCGCGTACGCGGCGAGCGCGATGCGCGGCGTCCTCCGCGTGCCCCTTGGCGACGGGTGGGGCAGACCGTCCGAGAAGTGCTTGTCGGGCTCGTGACAGGTCTTGCACGAGACGTCGTTCTTCGGAGAGAAGCCGGGGTCGGCGAAGAGGGCCGCTCCGAGCGCGCGCGCGGCAGGGTCGTCGGCGACCGCGTTCGACGGATCGCGAGGGAGCGGCTCCTGCTTGCCGATGTCGGTCAGGAGATCCCATTCGTCGCGCGAGAAGTGCCCGTCGATGAGCGCCGGCGCAGGGGCTCCCGGGGCTTGCTTCCCGTCGAGCCGCGCGAGGAGTGTGCGCACCTGATGCTCGAGCGCATCGGGCGACGGGTTGGACGCGTAGCCCTCGACCCTCATCGTGCGCACATCGACGAACACGTAGAGCGGGAGCGGCGCGCCGGGCGAGAGCGCCCGAAAGTGGTGCTCGGGATCGATGACCGTAGCGATGCGATCGGGGCGATCGACCTTCGCGCGAAAGCCCGGGAGATCCTCGACCCGCGCGCGGTCGCCGTCCGGCCCGCGCACCACGAGGTCGAGCATGCGGAGCCGCGGACCGAGCGGGCCGTCGAGGAGCTCGCGGCCGTGGGCGGCGTGCCAGAGACACGTCCCGCACCACGTCCCGCCGTGCACCCGCAGGATCGTGAGCTTGGCCTCGGATGCGCACGGCTCGTAGTGCTCGTGCAGGCGGATCGTGTCTCGCGCACCGTTCTCGCGCAGCCCCGCGAGCGCGAGCTCGGGGAGGATTCGGCCGACTCCGATCGCCGAACCCTCGGGGTACGCGCGCGACGTGCACGAGGGAGCCGTCTCGGTGCCCGCGGGGGGCGCGGTCGCCGAGCACGCCGAGACCACGGCGACGACACCGAGCACGCGCGCGAGCGACGAGAGCGGAGGCCTCACTTGGCGGGGATCTCGAGCTTCCACACGGTGCGCCCGCTCGCGTACGCCGTGTTCTTGTCGACGAAGCGGAAGCGGTTGATCGGCCCCTCGAGATCGGGCGCGGGCTCCCAGGTGACGCCGCCGTCGAAGGTGCGGTACGCGGGCTTCTTCGCGTCGCTCCCGACCACCCAGCCGATCTCGTCGGTGAGGAAGCCGATGCCGATGGCGGAGTACCCGGCAGTCGGATTGCCACCGTCGGGGAGCGGGAGCTCGGTCCACGTCTTGCCGCCATCGGTCGTCTTTCCGAACGTGGGAGGTCCCGCGGTGGTGTCCTGCACGGCGACGTAGCCGACCTCGGCCGAGGGGAAATGGAGCTTCCAGCAGAGGCTATTTCGCGTCTTCGACGAGAACACCGGGGTGAGGGTCTTCCCGCCGTCGGTCGTGCGCATGATGGTGCACACGCGCGTGCCGCTCGCGTTCTGGCCGGCGAGGATGCCCTCGCTCGCCGACGTGAAGCGCGCGTCGATCAACATCGAGAAGCTCGCCGAGAGATCGGTCGACGTCCACGACGCGCCACCGTCCGACGAGGCGAGCATGAAGGCGGGACCGTTCGTGCGACCGACCGCGAAGAGATGCGACGCGTCGGCCGCGGCGAGGTTGCAGACGCCCGCCATGGCCGGTCCGGTCATGCTGGTGACCGGGCTCCACGTGTCGCCTCCGTCCCTGGTCTCGTAGAGCGGGTTGCTGTCGGAGATCGAGGGAGTGAGCCCGGCGCCGAGGTTGCCAGCGAAACCGTGCGCGTCGTCCACGAAGAGCAGCGAGCGGAAGAAGCTGCCCGACTTCTCGAAGACCTTCTTCCAGCTCGCGCCGGCGTCGTCGGTGCGGAAGATCGCCGACTCCGAGCCGCTCGCGACGAAGCCGCGCGTCTTCGAGGTGAAGAACACGTCGTCCTGCTTGCCGGCGGACTGGGGCGCCCCCGCCACCTTGGTCCACTTCGCGGCGCGCACGGCCTCCGCGAGCGCGGCCCTCGGATCGACCGCGGTGTCGCCCTCGGCGTCGGCGCTCACGCCGGTGTCACTCTCGGGCGTCGGGCTCGTGGACGATGGGCTGCTGCAGGCGACGAGGGCGGTGAACAGGAACGTGGCGAGGCGCTTCATGGGGGCCACTGAGCCACACGGGTGCGCACGGCAGCACGTTAAAGATCGTGAAATCGGGCGTTAGCTCTCGCACCAGGGCGCGATGCTCCGCGCCGAATCACGGCGAAACTCGTGCAAATCCACTGGCATACCGCTTGCTGCCGTGGCGGCCCGCATGTCTGCCGTCGCACACCGTGGCCTCGAGCTCGTCCCCGTCGGGCGCGCGCCGAGGACGAACGTGCGGCCGGCGCTCACCGCGCTCGTCGGACGCGCGGACGTCCTCGAACGACTGTCGAGGGAGATCCGCGGCGGTCATCGCCTCTTCACGATCGTGGGCCCGCCCGGGATGGGAAAGACGCGCGTCGCGCGGGCCGCGCTCGAGACGCTCGGCGAAGCGTACGCAGGGCGCGGCGGAGCGTGGTTCTGCGATCTCGCCGACTGCCGGTCCGAGGCGGAGCTCGTGCACGCGATGCTGTCGGTGGTCTCCGAGCGCACCGCGGAGCACGTACGCGAGGCCGCGGCGAAGCTCGAACGGATCCTGTGCGAAGCCGGGCCGATGCTGCTCGTCCTCGACAACTTCGAGCAGATCGCCTCCGCGGCGCCCGTCGTGCAACGGCTCGTCGCAGTGGCGCGCGAGCTGATCGTCCTCGTGACCTCTCGCGAGCGGCTCGCGCTCGACGGAGAGCGCGTGCTCGAGCTCGCACCGCTCGCCTGCCCCGACGAGACCGACCCGGGTCGCGGGTCGGATGCCGTCACGCTCTTCCTCGCGCGCGCGCGAGCGGTCGGCGGCACCGTCGGCGACGATCTGTCCGCGATCGCCGAGATCGTGCGCAGGCTCGATGGAATCCCGCTCGCCATCGAGCTCGCCGCGTCCCGCACGCGCCTGCTCTCTCCGCGCGATCTCGCGCAGCGTCTCGCGCGGGGGCACGAGCTCCTCGGGGGCGGCACCCGCAACGCCGAGGCGCGCCACGCGACGCTGACGAGCGCGATCGCGTGGTCGTGGAACCTGCTCTCGGAAGAAGAGCGTCTCGCCCTCGCGAGGCTGTCCGTGTTCGCCGGTGGGTTCACGCTGGCGTTCGCCGAGGCGGTGCTGGGCGACGGTGCCCTCGACCGGGTCGGCTCGCTCCGCGACAAGTCGCTCGCGTTCGCTCGGGCGCCGGGCCGTCTGTCGCTCTACGTGAGCATTCGCGAGTTCGCGGCGCGGAAGCTCGAAGCGCTCGGACACGAGGCCGTGGTCGAAGCGCGCACGCTGCACGCGAGGGCGTTCGCGGAGGCGTCGCGCCTCTTCGCGGAGTCCCGCACCCTGCCCGATCGAGCTTCGCGCGCGTTCGCCTACGCCGACCTGCGCGGAGAGCGAGAGAACCTCGTCGCGGCGCTCGAGCACATCAAGACCCTCCCCGGCTCGCGCGAGGTCGCCCGCATGCGCGCGAGCCTCGCGTCGGCGCTCTCACTGCTGCTCGCGCTCCCGGCCGAGGCCTGCAGAGCGGAGCTCGACGCCGCGTTGGTCCTCCTCTCGGAGCACCCGTGCCCGGTGACGCGCGCGCACCTGCTGTTCGCACGCCAGAGCGTGTCTCGCTCGATGGGGGACGACGCCCAGTGCCTCGACGACCTCGCGGAGATGCGCGCGTCGACGGAGCTCCCCCGCGAGCTCCGCACCCTCGCGCGGATCTACGAGGGAATCATGCGCCGGTCGCTCGGGCTCGCGGAAGAGGCGTGGCGGTGCCACGTCGACGCCGCGAACGAGCTCTCGCGCGTCGATCACGTGCGTCTCTCCGCGATGAACGACGCGTGCATGGGAAGGCTTCGCGGCGACTTCCGGGACGCGGAGGGAGCGCGAGAGCTCAACGGGCGCGCGCTCGCGACGTGCGAAGCCACGGGTGACGCCTGGCTCGGCGCGCTGCCGCTCGCGAACCTCGCCCAGCTCGAACAGGAGCTCGGCGCCATGGATCGCGCGCGCGCGCTCCTCGAGCAGGCCCTCGACCGCTTTCGCAGCGAGGGCGAATCGCACTACGAGGCGATCTACGCCGGGGCGCTCGGCGATCTCTGCTTCGAGACGGGAGAGCTCGAACGCGCGCGCGAGTGGTACGCCTACGGAGCGCGCTTCCTCGGGCAATACCGCACGCCGGGCGTACTCCACGCGGCGGCCGCGGCGGTCGAGGCGACCGCCGGCAACTTCGCGCGCGCCGAGCTGCACCTCGCAGCGGCACGCGCGGGAGCGGACCGCATCGGAAGCCCGGTGGTGCGCCTCGTGCTCGAGCTCCACCGCGCGAACGTGGACGTGTGTCGCGGGGCCGACGAGCACCTCGTCGCGCGCCTTCGTCGCCGCCTCGCCGAGCTCTCGGCCGAGGGAGACGACGCACGCGTCCATCGAGGGAGCCTCGACGTGCGCTTCGCCGCGCGCATGCTCGGGCGCGCACTCGATCGCGCGCGCCCCCCGCGTCGGGCGAGCACGCTCGGGCTCGAGCGAGCCACGCGCACGTTCGTCTCGCCCGAGGGGGAGCGGATCAGCCTCGAGCGACGCGGCTCACTGTGGAAGCTCCTGCTCGCGCTCGTCGAGCGCCACGAACGCGGGGAGCACGACGGGCTCTCGGTCCTCGCGGCCTTCG
Organism: Deltaproteobacteria bacterium; assembly: GCA_022843175.1. GTDB lineage: Bacteria > Myxococcota_A > Polyangia > Polyangiales > JADJMO01 > JALHOE01. Next base: position 34,612 of record JALHOE010000052.1, on the reverse strand, counting down.
AGGTTGGCTGGCCCGGCGATCGCGTCCTCCTCGACGCGGCGCAGACGAGGGTGCGGGTGGCGATCGCCACGTTGAGGAAGCTCGGTCTGCGCTCTGTGCTCGTGACGCGAGACGACGGCTACCTGCTCGAGCCCGCGCTCTGCATCGCTCGCCTCGACGGCTGATCGACTCAGTACGCCCCCGTCGCCGTCAGCGCGTAGTTCGCGCAGCTGCGGCCCGCGCGGTAGCGCACCTCGACGCGGAACTCGCGCGACGTGGTGCCGCAGCCGGTGAAGTTGTTGAAGGTGACCGTCTCGGTGCCGCCGAGCGTGCCCGACGACGAGCTCTCGTCCGGGCCCCCGCCGCAGTCGGCAGCCTCCCACACGCGTAGATCGTAGGCCGCCCCGGCCGGGTTCACGAGCGTGAAGCGCACCCGCATCGGATTGCCCGCCGAGCACCCGCTGCACTGCACGAGGCGCACGCGGTAGAAGCCCTCGCGGTTGTTGCCGGCGACGACGGTGCTCTCGGTGGTGGTGGTCGCGCAGATGTCGTTGCTCCCGCCGCTGTCGAGGAGCTGCACCGCCGTGGCGCAGGAGTTGAAATTGGAGTTGTGGTTGATCTCGCACGAGGCCGGGTTGCCATCGCAGTCCGAGTAACCCGCGCTGCACGTCGCGGTGCACGCGCCCGCCGCGCAGCCTGGCGTGCCGTTGGTGGTGGTGCACACCTTGCCGCAGGCGCCGCAGTGGTTGACGTCGGTCGTGAGCGCGCGCTCGCAGCCGTTGGCGGCGTTCGAGTCGCAGTTGCCGAAGCCCGTGTCGCACGCGCCGAGCGCGCAGGTGCCGGTGCTGCAGTCCGCCGTGGCGTTCGCCCGGGTGCACGCGACCCCGCAACCGCCGCAGTGGGTGTTGGTGTTCAGCGCCTGCTCGCAACCATCGGCGTAGGTGGTGTTGCAGTCGCCGAAGCCGGCGCCGCAGGCGCCGATGGTGCAAGTGGTGCCGGTGCACGCGGCCGTGCCGTTGGCGACCGTGCACGCGTTGCCGCACGCGCCGCAGTGGCTGAGGTTGTTGGTCAGCGTGGTCGCGCACATCCCGCTGCCGTCGCAGTCGCCGAGCCCCGTGGGGCACGTGGCGTAGCCGCACTTGCCGGCGATGCACTTGGGCGTGCCGAGCGTGGTCGGGCAGGTGTTGCCGCAGCTGCCGCAGTTGGTGGGATCCTCGTTGAGGCTCTTGCACAGCCCGCCGCAGCACGCATACCCCGTGAGGCAGTCCGGGTTGGCCGTGCAGCCCGCGTCCCCCGCGGCGGGCCCGGTGTCGGCGATGGCGGTGTCGGCGGTCGCGGTGTCGCCGATGGCGCTGTCGGGCGCGTCGGCGTCCGAGGTCTCCTCGATCCTGGCGTCGGTCGCGTCGGTCGCATCGATGGCTGTCGTGTCGAGCGCGCCGCTGTCCTCGACCACCGACGAGTCGACCACCGACGAGTCGACCACCGACGAGTCCTCGACCGAGGCTTCGTCGGTCGCGTCGGTGGTCGAGTCGAGCGCGGGGATCGCGCCGAAGTTCGGATCGACCTCGTAGTCGACGCTGCACCCTGCGGTGAGCACAGCGAGGAGAAGCGAGGAAGAGAAGCGCGAGGGCATCCGCAGCAGCGTAGTGCGCGCTCAGCGCGGCAGCACGCTGCACTGATGCGCCACTCCGTCGCCGCCGCACGTGGAGGGAGCCACGCACGTTCCGCAATCGAGACTCCCGCCGCACCCGTCCGCCGCGAGCCCGCACGCAAAGCCGAGCGCCACGCAGGTCGTCGGCGTGCACTTTGGCGCACCGCAAACTCCGGCGACGCCGGAGCCGCCGCAGGTCTCGGGAGCGACACACACGCCACAGTCGATGAGGTTGCCGCAACCGTCTCCCCCCGGGCCGCACGCGAGCCCGAGCTCGACGCACGTGCGCGGCTTGCACGGGGTCGTCCCCGGCTTTCCGCACACGCCCGCGAGCCCGCTCCCGCCGCACGTCTCTCCGGCGGTGAGGCAGTCGCCGCAGAACGTCTTGCCGCCGCAGCCGTCGCCGATCCAACCGCAGGTCGTGCTCGTCGCGGCGCACGTGCGCGGCGTGCACTTCGGCGAGCCGCATTTCCCCGCCACGCCGCCGCCGCCGCAGATGTCGGGCGCCACGCAGTCGCCGCAGTAGCTCTTGCCTCCGCAGCCGTCGCCGATCCATCCGCACATCGTCGACGTCGAGGCGCACGTCTGGGGAGTGCACTTCGGACCGCCGCACTTGCCGGGCACGCCGCCGCTGCCGCACGTCTCGCCGGGCACGGTGCAGACGCCGCAGCTCAGACTCCCGCCGCACCCGTCGCCCGCGAGCCCGCACTCGTAGCCGAGGGCGACGCAGGTCACGGGCGTGCACGTCGGCCCACCGCACACGCCGGGCTTGCCTCCGCCGCCGCACGTCTCGCCGGCGGGGCAGGTGCCGCAGCTCGGCGTGAGCCCGCCGCAGCCGTTCGCGACCTGGCCGCACTTCGCGCCGGCGTCGGCGCACGTCTTGGGCGTGCACGTGGGCGGCGGAGGGGGCGGGAGGTTGTCGCCGTTCACGCACGACGCGAGGTCGAAGAGCATGAACTCGAGGACCTTCTCCTGCGCGGTCAGATCCCCACCCGCACACTCGGCGGGGAAGGTCTTGCCGTCGGTCGACGCGTTGGTGACGTGGAAGTCGCTGAACAGCACCCGGCCGCAGAGAGAGGACGTCGCGCCCTTGAACGGCGTGTTGAACGTCATGTGCTGCGCGGTCTTCGGGCTGTCCGAGGTGATCCACGGGAGCGCCGGCGAGAGCGCCGCGGTGACGTCCTTGCGCGACGCGAGGATGTCGACCCGCGGCGGGGTGGTCGACGAGAGCGCGCCGACGAGCGACAACCACTGCGAGAACGCGAGCCCCTTCGGGAAGCTGGTGTTCACGTCGCTCACCAGCGGCACGGTGTTGCTCGACGTCGCCGGGCCGCCGTCGCGCACCCAGCTCGCCGACGTCGCCCAGTTGTCGTTGTCGAAGAGCCACATATAGCTGTAGTGCGTGGCGAAGACGCGGCCGCCCTCGTTGGCGTAGGCGCGGAGCGCGTCCTTCCGTGCGCTCGACCGGGCGGTGCCCTCGCTGCCACGGCACGCGTAGATGATCGCGTCGTATTTGCGCATCGCCGTCGGGTCGTCGGCGAGCGCCGTCCACGACGGGGTGCTCGCGCTGAAGGCTGCGCCGTTGTCGCGGTAGAAGTGGATGCGCTTCGAGGCGTCGGCGAACGTCGGGTTGGCGAACACCGAGTCCTCGAGCCCCATCTTGCGGAGCACGCACTCCATCGCGTCGACGTTGCCGGTGGTCATCGCCATGCGCGGGATGTTGTCGAGCGCGTGGCCCTCGGCCTGTCGCCGCGGCATTCGGGTGAGCGTGGCCGGCTCCGGGTTGCTCACGCACGCCGAGACGTTGGGGATCGTCACATAGCGCCGCCAGCGACCGAGCTCGATCACGAGCGGGATGTTGGGGCCCGCGGGCAGCGCGCCCGTGAGCTTGAACCGGCCGTCCGGGCCCGTGACCGCGGACGCGAGCGCCGGGCGCGGCGTGTCGCAACGATCGCACGAGATCACGTCGCCGAACGGAGCCACCGTCCCCTTGGGGATGTAGACGACCGCGTTGTAGAGCGGCTGCACGCCGTTCGGCGCGTAGACCGTACCCTCGATGGTCGTCTCGCCGGTGGTGCAGATCGGGATCTTCGCGCACAGGGGATCGGTGCAACCGGGCACCACGCCGCCGCTGCCGCCGCACTTGCTCGGCACGCCCGCGCCGCCGCAGATGTCGGGCGCCGTGCAGGTCCCGCAGCTCGCGGTGCCGCCGCATCCGTCTCCGATCAGCCCGCAGTTGGCTCCGAGGTCGGCGCACGTCTGGGGCTTGCACGCGCCGAACGAGTTGCCGCACACGTTGGGCGTCCCGCCGCCGCCGCAGATCGTCGGCGACGCGCAGGTGCCGCAGCTCGCCGTGAGTCCACCGCACCCGTCGGCGAGCTGTCCGCATGTCGCGCCGGGGTAGTCGGCGCACGTCTTCGGCGTGCAGCTGCCGTAGGCGTTGCCGCACACGCTCGGCTTCCCGCCGCCGCCGCAGATGTTCGGCGCGCTGCAGGTGCCGCACTCCAGCAGGCCGCCGCAGCCGTCCCCGATCGGTCCGCAGTTCGCGCCGACGTCGGCGCACGTGCGCGGCGTGCAGCCGGCGCTGTCGCCGAACGGGCTCCCGCACACGCTCGGCGTGGTGCCTCCGCAGATCTCGCCGGGGTTGGTGCAGGTGCCGCACTCGACGGTGCCGCCGCAGCCGTCGCCGACCGGTCCGCAGTTCGCTCCCTGCTCGGCGCACGTCCGCTTCACGCAGGTGCCGCCGTCGCCGAGGGCGCCGCCGTCCGGCGGGACGTAGCTCACCCCGCACACGCTCGGCGTGCCGCCGCCGCCGCAGGTGCGGTCGCCGCTGCACTTCCCGCAATCGATGACGCCCCCGCAGCCGTCGCCGATCGGTCCGCAGTTGGCGCCGGCCTTCTCGCAGGTGCGCGGGATGCACCCGCCGCCGTCACCGATGGTCGTTCCGCAGCGGCTCGCGATCCCGCCGCCTCCGCACACCGTTCCCGCCGCGCAGGTGCCGCAGCTCTCGGTGAGCCCGCCGCACCCATCTGCGACCGGTCCGCAGTTGGCGCCCTCGTCGGCGCACGTTCGCTTGGTGCACGTGGGCGGCGGAGGGAGGCCGGCGTCGAACGCAGTGAGATCCGCGTCGCCACCGGACGCATCCTGCGTGACCGGCGCGCTCGCCGAAGGTCGCAGGTTACCGGGTTGCTCGCTCGGTCCGCTGCACGCCGAGGCGAAGAAGACGAGAGTCGAAGCGCCGAGAGTTCGCGACATGATGGTGCCCCCCCGACACGATCCGATGTCGCCTCGTCAGCGCCGATGCGCGAGAAGATCGCGCACGGGTCACGAGCGATCCCGCGCGTTCGCGCCGGCTGGCGTTCGCACGGAGGGGGAGCGAGCGCGCCGCGGTCGACGTGAGCAAAGACACCGGTTGCTCCGAGCGTCGCGTCGACAGCGTGGTCGACGAGGGCCGGAGCTCACGGCGCGCGCAGCATCGGATCGCAGACGGTGAGCCCGTCCTTGGCGGGCGCGCTGTCGTCGCAGAGGAGGATCGTCGACGAGAGGGCCCACATGCTCAGCGTGCCGCCCGGCTTCGTCTTGATGCGCCGCTCGATCGGCGCGCCGCTGCCCGACGCCGCGACGATCTTCCCCACGACGTCGCCGTCGAGCGTCACGCTGCCGCCGCCGATCGGCGTGAGATCGACCGGCGCACCGGCGTCGTCGTCGCGCACGAACGACGGCTCGCGCACGGTGCCGTCCTGCGCGCGGATGGTCTCCTTGCCGGGCGTGACGGTGAGGATCTCGGCGAACCCGCCGCCGATCGAGCCGGTGCCGCCGCGGTACCAGGCGCCGCGATGGACCGGCGAGCCCGCGATCGTTCCGAGGTTCATCGTAATCGTGGTCAAGCCCGGATCGCTGCACGCGCCGCCCGCGGCGATCACCTTGAGGTCGAGGTTCATGCGCTCGACCGAGACCCGCTCGCTGACGGCGCCGGCCGGGACCCCCGCGGCGCGGAACAGCGGGCCGGTGAACGCGCCCGTGCCAATCTTCGAGCGCACGCACCCGTTGATCGCCGACGCGGAGAAGTTCGCGAGCTTGAGGGTGGTGATCTCGCCGGCGTCGACCATCGGCTCGGCGTCGCCGCCCGTGCTGGTGTCGGCGCCGCCCTCGGGCGCGGGGGCGTCGGCGACGGCGGTGTCGGCGTCGGGGTCGGGCGCCCTCTCGGTCTCTTTCGTCGGCTCGTCGGCGCACGACGCGATCGAACAGCAAGCGAAGAAGACCCCGGAGAGCACCCACCCACGCGCTTGAATCGCAGTCATCGGCGCGGAGCATGCCGCCGCAGCGAAGGACGGAGAAGCACTTTCTCCACTACGGCCCAGGGTCTGGAAGACCAACGATTGCGCAGCAGCCGCGTTGTCCGCATGCTTCGGGGATGAGGGCTGTGCTCTTCGTCGTCGGGTTCGCGACGACCGCATGCGGGGGCAGCGACGGTAACGCGACGACGGCCGACGCGACGACGACCGACGCGACCACGGACTCGACCCCGCTCCCCACCGGCGACGCGGCGGGGCTCACCACCTACGGCGCGCCGTACCCCGGCGGAGAGTTCCACCTCGGCCCCGTCGACTGGGACGAGACCGAGTGGCACAACGCCTGCGCGCCGCCGACGAAATACGCGGCCGCGGTGCGCGCGGCAGAGGGCGTGCTGCTCGCCGGGCTGTGGAACGGCATCCCCAACGTGGCCGGCTACTGCGACGCATGCATCCGCGTCGACACCGCCAAGGGCAAGTCCGCCGTCCTCCGCGTCGTGACCTACGGCGACACCTCCAAGAACAGCATCGACGTCAGCCCGGAGGCCTACGCGCTCCTCAACAGCGGCGAGCACCCGCGCGCGATGACCTGGCAGTTCGTGAAGTGCCCCGCGGGCGGGCCGATCCTCTACGAGTTCCAGACCGCCGCGAGCGAGTGGTGGACGAGCCTCTGGGTCCGCAACGTCCGCGTGCCCATCGCCAAGGTCGAGGTGAAGAGCAAGAACCACAGCGCCTTCGTCGCGCTCGAGCGCTCGAGCGACGGCACGCTCAACGACGGTGCCGGGTTCGGTAGGGGCCCGTTCACGCTCCGCATCACCGGCGCGGACGGCACCGTGCACGAGGACACCTTCGACTGGCCGAGCCCCGACCTCGGCGGACAGCTGCTCACCGGCAAGGGCAATTTTCCGTAGCGCCCCGGGCGCTCACGCGTCGGGGCACGACAGCGCCTTCTGACGCGCCCTCGCCCTCTCGGCCGTCACCGAGCGTGGGTTGGGAGAGCCCCAGCGCGCAACGACCGCGCGATACGCCCCGCAAGCTCCGGGCGTGTCGCCCGTGCCCTCGAGTGCTTGACCCAGGAGCAAGCTGGCTCGCACGTGCCGAACCGGATCGTGAAAGATCACGCAGCTGTTCACCTGAGCACGGAGTCGCGGAACCGCCTCCGCGTAGCGACCTGCACCGACTTGGATCATCGCCACGTCGAGGCTCCCCGTGGGGAAGAAGGGGAGCTCCCTCGGGAGTCCGCTCGCGGGCAACGCGGCGAAGGCCGCCTCTGCGTGGGCCCTCGAGGACGACGCGGCCGGCGAAAAGGTCGCCGCCCACGCGATTCCGCGTTCGCCGGCGCTGCGCGCGAGGAACTCGCTCCGGAGAGAGTCGTGACTCGCCGACGTGATCACGCCTGCGAGCAGCTGCGCATGGAGCATCGGAGGAAGCGGCTCGAGGAGGGCCATCGGTGCCCACAGCTCGCGCCTCGAGAGATACGACATCGCGTGTTTCGCCGCCTCGTCGTCGCGTCCCATCTCGTGACTGACCTCGACGGCGAGCAGCAGGGGCACCGCGTGGGCTCGTGCGCTCTTGTCGATCGCCGCGGCTCGCTCCGCCTCGAGCGCCAGGGTCTGGGCGCGGACGAAGTGCCCCGCGATGACCGCGAGACGGGCCTCGTCGAGCGCCCTCTCGCTCGCACGCATCGCCCCGTCGGCAGACTCCCACTTCGCGCGCAAGGCCTCGTCGATGACGGCGCTCGCGCGTCCGAGCGCGACGAGCGCGGCGGCCCGCGTCGAGAGGAGCGACCGATGATTCGGCGCCCACGAGAGCCCCTTGCGCGCCATCTCCTCGACGCCCGCGCAGTCGCCGGAGACCTCGAGCAACCTCGCGCGGTCCGCGTAGCAGTCGGCCGCTCCGGGCGACGCTCGAGTGCAGCCGTCGAGCGCCGACATGGCCTCGACCACCCGTCCGGCGCGCGCGAGCAACCGTCCCTGCGCTTGCAGCGCGTCGGCGTAGGTCGGGTCGAGCTCGACCGCCCGGGTCACGAGCTTGAGCGCGTTCGTGTCCTCGCCGCGGATCGACTCGAAGTATCCCGCGAACACGTGCAGCTCCGCGTCGTCCGGGTACGAGGACAGGAGCGCGACAGCGCGCGCAGCGGATTCGATGAGGTCGGGCGGCTCGCGCATGACCTTCGGCTCGAACGCGAGGAGGAAGCGACGATCGCGCTCCCCGAGCTTGTCGCGGAGGTTGAAGGCGCGCTGATACTGCTCGCGAAGCCGCGCCTCATTGACGTCGCCGAAGGCGTTGTAGACCGCGACGTAGGTGGCGGCCTCCGCCATCCCGGGATCCAGCTCGGCCGCGCGCTCGAACGCCTGGCGGGCGCCCGCCCAGTTCGCATCGTGCGCCGCCCGAAGGCCGCTGGAGAATGCGGTCACCGCGTCTGCATGGGACGAGGAGGGAAGAGGGCGATCGATGACGCGCTTCCAGCCCCGGTTGGCGGATGGGCTCGACGAGGAGCTGCTCGCCGGCGACCTCGCCGAACGGCGGGCCGTGCTGAGAAAAAGCGCTCCAGAGACGAGCACGAGCGCGGAAATGCTCACCCCGACGAGCACCGAGCGCTTGCCCGTCCGGGGAACGTCGGCGCTGCTCGATCGCTCCAAGACCGGCGCCGCGGCGGTGTGCGCTCGCCCGGTCTCGAGCGTTCGCTCGAGCTGCTCGAGGATCGCACGCATCGATGGCCAGCGCGCTTCCGGAGACTTCTCGAGGGCTCGCATCACGATCGTCTCGACCGCGGGCGCGACCACCCCGGTGCGCGAACGCAGAGGGGGCGCGGGCTCTCCCACGATGGCGGCGGTCAGCGCGAGTGCATCCCGCGCGTTGCTCCATGGCGTGACTCCCGAGAGCAGCTCGTAGGCCATCACTCCCCACGCGAACTGGTCCGCGCGTGCGTCCACCTCGCGCCCCCGCAGCTGCTCGGGGGGCATGTAGAGGGGCGTGCCGATCGCCACGCCCTGCGCGGTGATCGTTTCGAGGGCGCCGGCGGACGTCTCCGCGTGGACGTCCACCGCACCGCGGATCGACCGCGCGATCCCGAAGTCGAGCACTTTGACGATCGCGTCGTCGTTCCCGATCATCACGTTGTCCGGCTTCACGTCGCGGTGCACCAGGCCGGCACGGTGGGCAGCGTCGAGGGCGCGGGCGACCTCGAGCAGCCAGCGGAGGCGCGTCTCGACGGGCACCGTCGCGTCACCGACGTACTGCCGCAGCGTCCGACCGGGCACGAGCTCCATGGCGATGAACGGGATTCCGTCGTGCTCCCCGACGTCGTAGACCGCCACCGCATTCGGGTGGTTGAGGGCTGCTGCAGCGCGCGCCTCCCGTAGCAGCCGGGCCTTCGACTCCGCGTCGGCCCCCTCGCCGAGGAGGACAATCTTGAGCGCGACACGTCGATTCAGGCGCGTGTCGAGCGCACGGTAGACCGCGCCCATCCCTCCCTGGCCGAGGGGGGCTTCGACCACGTAGCGATCGAACTCGTCGCCGGGACGCAACATCGGTCGCGTGATGGTACCGAATCTCGGGAGGTGAATGGCTCGGAGCACCACCCGCCGCGATCGAGCGGGGTGCTCTCGCCCGCGGGCCGAGGTACAAGTGGGGCATGCGCTCGACCCTCGCGGCCCTGTTCGCGCTCGTTGCCCTCGCCGGATGCGGCAGCGCAGAGGACAGTCCCTCCAACACCACCACCGCCGACGCGTCGGAGATCGTCGCCGACTCCGCGAGCGTCGACGCGGCGCTCGAGACGTCCGCGCCCGCGGACTCGGGCGTCGAAGCCGGCCCGGCCGACGCGGGGAGCGACACGAGCGTCGCCGACGCGCCGGCGCCGTTCGACATCCTCGGCACGACCTCGGGCGATTGCGGGAAGCTCAAGTCCCTCGTGAGCGCGACGACCTCGGTCGTGGTCGACATCCCGATCGCGTTCGGCGCGATGGACAAGTACGAGCGCGCGCGGCTCTCGCCCGGCGGGCAGAAGATCTTCGACGCGCCCAACGCCGGCGGCTCCTCCAAGGAGTCCGAGGTGATGACCTACGAGATCCTCTTCCACTGCGACGACGCCAAGCTGCTGAAGACGGAGACCGAGATCAAGTACGGCCCGGCCCCCGACGGCGGCGCCGCCACGATCACCGACATGGTGATCTCCATCGGCGGCGTGAAGCTCGGCGCGAACCCCAAGCGTGTGTTCAAGCCCGAGCCGCTGACGATGACCGACGCCGAGGTGCGCGATCAGCTCGTAAAGAACTTCGAGTCGATCAAGGCGAGCAGCGCGCGCGTCGCCGCCGAGGACAAGTGGGAGAAGCAGATCCTCCACGTCTGGGTCCCCACCGCGACCTACTACGACGCGGTCAAGCGCGTGCTCCCCACGATCGACGACGCGACGAAGTCGAACACGATCGTCCTCATCACGCGCAGCACGGGCGGCGGGTTCCTCTACTGCGATCCCGACCCGGCCCCCGGCGCGGAGTGCCCGCCGATCAAGTAGCCGCCATTCGTCCCGAAGGGGCGTACCCTCCTCGAGGTGCGAGCCCTGGTCTACTTCCTGGTGATGGTCGCGTGCAGCGCGGCGCCGCGGCCGCCGGTCGATACGCCGATCGCGGTCGCGCCGGCTCCGAGCGCGCCGGCGCGCCCCGCGCCGGAGTGCACCGTCGACGCCGACTGCGAGAAGAAGGCGCGTTCGAAGGACACGACCGCGGTGTGCGAGTCGAACAAGTGCGGCGCGTGGTCGGTCGTGCAGCTGCGCGCGTGGGCCGCGACGACGGGGTTCGACGTCCCGGAGTCGGTCCCGCCGCCGCCGAAGCTCGCGGACGTCGCGTGGATCGATCGAAAAAAGGCCAACACGCTCTACGTCGACAGCGAGGTGTTCTGGCCGGGGAATGCCAAGGCGAAGTGCGTGCCGATCACGGCCCGCTTCCAGGAGCCCGGCTCGCTCGTCGCCCTCATCGCGGCGAAGTTCGGGGAGAACCCCGAGGGCAACGGCGTCACGCACTACAACCTCATGATGCACGAGGAACTGATCCTCACCGGACCCGGCGCGCAAACGATCTCCAAGGGCTCGGTGTCGGGATGGGGCATCGGCGAGGCGCGCACGCTCGGCAGACACCTCGAGTCGCCCACGAGCGACGCGCTCCGCTACGGAGGGTGGCGCGTGCGCAAGTCGGTGAAGTGCACCCACGGCAACCTCCAGATCGATCCGCGCTGCACGCCGTGCGAACGCTGCATCGAATTTCGCCTGCAGGACGTATCGCTCGAGCCGATGACGAGCATCGGTTACAAGAAAGCCCGGCCGGCGCTCAAGGCCAGCGGAGACGAGCCGGTGTGCGTGGCGTGTCCGGCCATCGACGAGAAGGCCTCGAAGCTGCGCCGGTTCGAGCCGCTGACCGTGGGGCTGGTCACGCTCCGCGAGGGCCATGAGGGCCCCGCGTTCTTCCGCAAGCTCGGCGACTGCGAGAAGGACCGCAAGGAGCGCGCGGCGAAGCCGTGATGGCGGTCTCGATCCGCCTCGCGCTTACTCGCGCGCCGGCCCGCGCTGCGACGCGCGGTAGTTCTCGGTCGTCCGCTTCGACACCGGGACCGTGAACGAGAAGGTGCTCCCCTCGCCGGGCTTGCTCTCGACCCAGACTCTTCCGCGATGGGACTCGACGATGCCCTTCACGATGAACAGGCCGAGACCGGTGCCGAGACGCGCGGTGCGGCGGGCCTGCCAGAAGCGGTCGAAGATGTGGGCGAGCTCGTCCTCGGCGATCCCCGGCCCGGTGTCCGCGATGGAGACCGTGACCTCGTCGTCGGCCACCGCGCTGCGGATGGTGATCGTTCCGTCGGGCGGCGTGAACTTGACGGCGTTCCCGAGGAGGTTCGCGAGCACCTGCTGGAGCCGCGGGCCGTCGGCCTCGACGGCCGGAAGCTCCGCCGGCACCTCGTTGACCAGGTGGAGGGACTTGGCGGCCGCCTGCAGCTGGAGCGCCTCGACCGCCTCGGCGACGAGCGGAGCGAGCGCGAGTCGCCGGGGCTCGATCGAGAGGCGCCCCGCCTCGATGCTCGCCGTCTGGAGCAGGTCGTCGATCAGGCGGTGCATGCGCTTCGCCGCGCGCTCCATCACCTCGAGCGGCCCGCGCGGGAGCGCGTCGGCGGGGTGCGACCTCATGAGCGACAGGTGCATGAGGATCACGCCGAGCGGGTTTCGCAGATCGTGCGAGACGAGCGCGAGCAGGTTGTCGCGGGCGAGGGTGGCCCGCTTGGCCTGCTCGTAGAGCCGCGCGTTGTCGAGCGCGATCGCGGATCGCCGCGCGAGCTCGCCGGCGAACCCCAGATCGTCCGTGGTGTAGGGCTGGCTCGGCTCGGTGGTGGCGAACGTGAGCACGCCAAGGGTCTGCCCACGCGCGACCAGCGGAAGCAACATCAGCGAGGTGATCCCGAGAGCACCGAAGACCTCGACCTCCTCGGCGGAGGCAATGGCCCGGGTGCGCAGCGCATCGAGCGTGCCGACGAGGAGCGGCTTGCCGGACTCGAGCGCCGCGGCGCGCAGCTCGGAGCCGAGCGAGATCTCGCGCAGGCGTTCGGAGGAGTCGCGCGCTTTGGGCTCGTCCGCCCAGACGATCTCGCGGCGCTCGAAGCTGCCGTCGTCGGCGGCCTCGTCGATGAGGCACAGGTCGGCGAACCGGGGGACGGCTGCGCGCGCCAACGCCACCAGTCGATCGCGGTAGTCCGGTGAGGAGCCGACGAGCTCGCTCACGTCGGCGAGGAGGTGTTGCTCTCTCTCTCGCTCCTCTGCGCTCGCCTGCTTCGCGCTGATGACCGCTTGGCGATCGATGGCGATCGCCATCTGGTTGGCGACCGCGTTCACGAAGATGAGGTCGAGCTCGTCGAAGGGGCTCGAGCCCTCGAGCTGAAGCGCGCCGAAGACCGGCTGGCGCGCGACCACCAGCGGCAGGTGGATGAAGTTGCCCTCGACCCTCGTCGTCGCCTGCGGTGCGCGCTCATCGCTCGGCGGCAACGCGCGGAGCTCGGACGAATCGCCCACAGCGTCCACTTCGGAGTGCGCGAGGTAGCGCTGCGCCGCGCGGGCGTGCGCCTTGGCCGCCGTGAGCCGCGCGACGCTCTCGCCCTCGGCCTGCCACACGATGGTTCGATGCTTCCCGTCGCCCTCGTTGAGAATGAGGATCGCGCTGTGGAGGGGGAGCGCCTGGGCGAGCAGCGCGATGACGGCGGGGACCGTGGTCTCGACGCTCTCGAAGAGCGTGAGAAGGACGCTGATCTCGTAGAGACGGCGGAGGCGCTTCGTGAACCACAGGCCGCGCGAGTCCCCGGAGAGGTCGCGAGCGTCCTCGTGCGCGTCGCTCGGGGAGCGCGTCGCCGCCGCGCTCGACGCCTCCGCGTCCGGCCGCGGGCTCATTTGCGCCTCTTCGGACGCTTGGCCGCAGGCTGGACGGCGCGCGCGGGGATCTCGCGCGCGGCGCGGTAGCGCGGGTAGATCGTGATCCCACCGGGGCCGATGACCATGCTGTGCCGGCCCTTGAGGTGGGCGGTGTTGCGGAGCTTGTAGACCTCGATGTACCGGACGCGGTCGAGGCCCTCTTCGGGCGCCGAGAGGAGGACGACGCCGTCGACGACCGTCTCCTCGACCCCGAAGCGACTGAGCTGCTTCTTGCCGTAGGGGATGTCGGTGGCGAAGAAGCCCACCGCCCCACGGTTCTGCACGATGCTCGCGAGCTGGAAGATCTTCTCGCGGGCGATCTGCGGATCCTTCACCTTGTGGAGGAACACCGAAACGGAGTCGACCGCCACGCGCTCCGCGTTCAGCGCCTCGATGCGCTCGCGCATCATGAGGAGGTGGCTCTCCATCATGATCTCGGGCTGCGGGATGAAGACGATCTCGATCATCCCGCGCGCGATCTCCTTCTCGAGATCCCACCCGAGCCCGTGCGCCGCGGCGCGGAGGCGCTCGCCCGTCTCCTCGAACGAGAAGATGATCCCCTTCTCGCCGGCGAGCGCGCCGCGGTAGAGGAACTCGAGCAGGAGCACCGTCTTGCCGGTGCCCGCCACGCCCGAGATGAGCAGGCTCGAGCCGCGCGGGATGCCCTCGCCGAGCAGGAGATCGAGCTGGGTGATGCCCGTCTTGCAGCGCTCCCCCGCGAGCTCGAGGTCCTTGCGGGGGATGCTCACGCGCGGCGCGAACACCTCGACGCCGTTCGACGTGATGAGGAACGGGTGCTCGTCGCGGTCGTGGTCGGTGCCACGCATCTTGACGACCTGAATGAACCGCTGGTGCTCGCCCGATTGCTCGTGCTGGCCGAGGACGATGAGGCCGTCGACGATCGAGAAGAGCGGGCTCGTGTGGATGTCGCGCTCCTCGTACTCGCCGAGGAGGAACGTGGTGATCTCCCAGGCCATGAGGTTGACCGCGAGCGCGTAGGAGAACTTGCGCAGCTCCTCTCGCGACTGGAGAGGTCGTCGAACGCCTTGAAGCTGTCGATGACGACGACGCCGGGCTTGAACTCCTTGATCTTTTGCATGATCAGCGCGGAGGTCGCCTCGAGGCCCTTGGTGCGGAGGAGCACGCCGAGATCCGCCATGTGGATCTCGGTGTTGAGCCGCTTGGCGTCGAAGAAGCTGAACTGCGTGAGGTATCGGAGGGTCTTCGCCGTGGGCTCGGAGAGCGTGCTGAAGTAGAGGACCGGGCGCTTCGCGGTCGCGTTGTGAAAGCAGATCTGCTGGGTGAGGATCGTCTTGCCCGAGCCCGGAGGACCGGAGACAACAATGGCCGAGCCCGCGGGCACGCCCAGCTGGAACAGCGCGTCCAGGTTGCGCACACCCAACTCGAGGCGCCCGTCGTCTTGCTTCTTCGTGCTCATGACTTCGCGTCCTCGCGATCCCTGCCCGAAACCCCGGCGAGCTCCGCGTGGAGCGCCGGCGTGAGGATCTCTGCGGTGAGGTTGCCGAGGACCGTGAGGAACTCGACGAGAACGAACCGAAGCCCCGCGGTGAGCTGCTCTCGGGGCAGGCTCGCTGCCCGGTGGCGCAGGTCGTCGCAGCGCAGCCCCTCGCCCTCGAGCGCCACGCCGGCGAGCGCCGGATGCAGCTCGGCGGCGTTGTGGAGCACGCGGTCCGCGATGGCGGTGAGCGTGACCTCCCCGAGCGTTTGGTGAGC
Source organism: Deltaproteobacteria bacterium (assembly GCA_022843175.1). Taxonomy (GTDB): domain Bacteria; phylum Myxococcota_A; class Polyangia; order Polyangiales; family JADJMO01; genus JALHOE01. Next base: position 19,512 of record JALHOE010000052.1, on the reverse strand, counting down.
GCGACGCCACAACGCCGAGAAGCCCTGGTCGACCGCGGCGACGAGCTGCTCGGGCGTCAGCCCCTCGGTGGCTCGCGCCATCCAGGCGTCGACTTGCGCGCCGTGATCGTTCGGGTCGACGGTGGTCATTCCGCGGCTCGCCAGGATGTGTAACGTAGTGGACAACCGAGGGGCTGTCCGGCGAATCGTTGCGCAAGCAAGCTGCATATTCGCGCAAGAGCGTGACTCCCCACGGGGCTTCGATGCGCCGTCCCCGGGTCGGGTGCGCGATTCGTCGTGCGGCGGGCTACTTCTTCTCGAGCGTGTAGAGCGCGTTGCTCGCGGTGTAGAGGAGCTTCAACGTCGTGCCCGAGAGCTCATAGGTGCCCGAGAGTGGCCCAATCAGCGGCAGCGGGTCGCGGCACAGCCAGGTCTGCGTGAAGTTGATCCCGCTCACCGTGGTGTTCGTCGTCGAACGCTGCGTCGCCGCCGTCGGCGTGACGTCCGTCGAGAGGCCGTGACCGTAGTACGTCGTGGACGAGGTCGCGGTGAAGGTGCTCGTGAGCCGCGCCGTCCCCACCGTGCCGGTCGCGCCGCCCGGGCCCGTGTAGACCACGAGCGACGTGAGGACGTAGGTGCCGCCGGGGATCGGGCCTCCGCCGGTGAGCACGGGGGGGGCGCTCGCGACGCGCGTGATCGTCACGAGATCGCCGATCTGGGTGAGCACGTTGCACGCCGCGCCGGCGTCGAACGAGGTGTCGGCGACCGCGGTGTCGGCGACGGCGGTGTCGGCGACCGCGGTGTCGGCGACGGCGGTGTCGGCGACCGCGGTGTCGGCGACGGCGGTGTCGGCGACGGCGGTGTCGATGACTGCGTCGGCGAGCGCGGAGTCGCTCGCCTTGCTATCCGCGGCGCTGGTGTCCGCGGGCACGCCGTCGGTGGTGGTGGAGTCCGCGGCCGCTGTGTCGTCGGCGCCCGTATCGTCCACGCTGGTGTCGATCGCGGGCGAGCCGGTGTCGGTGGTCACGGACGTGTCGGCGCCGGTTTCCGCTTCGATCACCGGCGTCGGATCGCTGTCGCTGCCACACCCGAGGGGGAACGCCGAGACGAGGGAGGCGATGACGAAGAAGCGACGCATGGCGCGAGGCTATCGCAGCCGAGGCGGCCGCGCGGCGGGGCGAGCGGAGCGACCGCCGAATCTCATCGGGGGTCCCGCGATGCGAACCAACGCGTCACGCGACGGGGAGCGTGAAGTGGAAACTGCTTCCGCCGCCCTTGCGCGGCTCGAACCAGATCTTTCCGCCGTGGGCCTCGACGATGTTGCGCGAGATGTAGAGGCCGAGACCGAGCCCGCGGCGATCGCCGGGGGCCGATTGCCAGAAGCGGTCGAAGATCTTGGTCGACGACTCGGGGTCGATGCCGGGACCGGTGTCGTGGACCGAGAAGCGCACCTGGTCGCCAGCCGGTGCGGCGACGACCTCGACGGCGCCGCCCCGCGGGGTGAACTTGAGTGCGTTGCTGAGGAGGTTCGTGAGGACCTGATGGATGCGCTCCACGTCCATCGACACCGGCTCGAGCGGGGGAAGAGGCTGCAGGGTGATCGTGATTCCCTTGGGGGCGGCGAGGCCGCGGAAGGTCTCGACGACGTCGTGCAGCAGCCCCTCCGCGTCTTGCGGCTTCGGGATGATGCTCAGCCTTCCCGCCTCCATGCTGACCGCGTCGACGAGATCTCCCACCAGGCGGGTCATCTTCGCGGTGTATCGCTGAATGCGCGCTGCCTCGTTCTTGGTTGGCTCGTCGGCGGTGCGCTTGAGCACCACCGACGCGCTGAGCGCGATACCCCCGAGCAGGTTGCGTAGGTCGTGGCTGACCATGCCGAGGAAGTCGTCGCGTGACGCGACCACATCGTCGGCGCGGATACGCTCGAGCTCGAGCCGTTCGTCGGTCTCCTCGCGCTCCAACCCGAGCAGCTCGCGAAGCGCCCGGGACCGAGCCTCCCGCTCGGCCTCGAGGACCTCGGCGGCGATCCGGCGCTCGTTCTCCAGCGTGCTGTCCTCGCTCGAGCGCGCGCGCGCGACCGCGTCGACCGCGGTCGTCGGCGCGGCGGCGTGCTCGAGCGTCGCGTCGGCGCGGTCCCTCGCGACCTCGAGCATCTCCTCGGCGCGCTGCCGCGCCACCTCGAGCACTTCATCGGCCGCAGCCTCGATCTTGGGCGAAATCCTCGCGATCTCGCGATCGGTCTTCTCGCGCTCTCGGAGGAGGCTCTGATCGGTCTCGGTACGCTCCGGCCGTTTGCTCTTGCGGGTCACGCGCGCCTCGACCCTACGCCTCGCCGACCGGTTCGGGCGGCTCGCTGCCCTCGGTGGGCGGCTCGCTGCCCTCGGTGGGCGGCTCGCTGCCACCGGCGATCTCCTCGGAGCTGTCGGCGACGCGCTCGAACGCGACCACGCGCTCGGCGTCCTCGAGGGTCATCACCTTCACGCCCATGGCGCCGCGGTCCTTCGTCTCCTTGACCTCGGAGACGCGGGTGCGGATGGTCTGGCCCTTGTCGGTGATGAGCATGATCTCGTGCTGCTCGTTCACGAGGCGAAGGCCGATGCACGGGCCGTTGCGCTCGCCGGTGTCGATCAGCGCCACGCCCACGCCGCCGCGCTTCTGCTCGCGGAACTGCTCGATGTGGGTGCGCTTGCCGTAGCCGCGCTCGGTGATCGCGAGCACCTGCTCGCTGCCCTCTTCGGTGATGGCGAGACCGACGACCTGGTCGCCCTCGCGGAGCTCGATGCCCTTCACGCCGATGGACCCGCGGCCCATCGACCGGACCTGCTCCTCGGGGAAGCGAATCGACATGCCGTCCTTGGTGCCGATCATGATCTGGCGGGAGCCGTCGGTCAGGGCGGCGTAGAGGAGCTGGTCGTCGTCCTCGATCTTGACGCCGATGATGCCCTTCTCGCGGAAGTTCTCGTACTCGGTGACCTCGGTTTTCTTGATGGTGCCACCGCGCGTGAGCGTGACGATGAACTTGCCCTCTTCGATCTTGGGCACCTCGACGATGGCCGCGACCTTCTCGCCCGTCTCCATGCCGACGAAGTTCACGATCGCCCTGCCCTTCGCGTTGCGCGCGGCGAGCGGGACCTCGTAGACCTTCTTGACGTAGACCTTGCCGCGGTCGCTGAAGAAGAAGACGTAGGCGTGCGTGCTCGCGACGAAGAGCTGCGTGACCCAGTCCTCGTCGCGCGCCTCCATTCCGAGCTTGCCCTTGCCGCCGCGCTTCTGCGCGCGGTAGGTGGCGACGGGCGTGCGCTTGACGTAGCCGCCGTGGGAGATGGTGACGACCATGTCCTCTTCGGCGATCAGGTCCTCGAGGTTGATCTCGGCCTCGTCGGGGACGATCTCGGTGCGGCGCGCGTCGGCGTAGGCGGCCTTGATGCCCTCGAGCTCGCCGACGATGACGTCGAGCAGGAGCTTCTCGCTCGCGAGGATCGCCTTGAGGCGCGTGATCTCGTTGGCGAGCTCGTTGTATTCGGCCTCGAGCTTCTCGCGCTCCAACCCGGTGAGGCGGGCGAGGCGCATGTCGAGGATCGCGTTGGCCTGACGCTCGCTGAGCGTGTACTCGGGCTTGGCCCTCGCCGCGTCGATCTCTTCTTGCGGCCGGCCGGCGCGCGCCACGAACTGCTCGAGCCCGCGCAGGCGGAGCTTCATCAAGCCCTCGCGCGCGATGTCACGATCCTTGGCCGCACGGATCGTCTGGATCACCACATCGAGCTCGGTGAGGGCCATGCCGAGGCCCTCGACGATCTCGATCTGCGCCTCGGCTTGGCGGAGCTCGAAGCGCGTGCGGCGGGTGACGACCTCGCGGCGGTGGTGGACGAACTCCGCGAGCGTCTCCTTCAGGTCGAGCACGCGGGGACGGCCGCCGACGATCACCAGGTTGATGACGCCGAACGTCGTCTGCAGCTCGGTCATCTTGTAGAGCTGATTGAGGACGACCTGGGGCATCGCGTCCTTGCGGAGCTCGATGGCCACCGAGATGCCGTTGCGGTCGCTGTGGTCCTCGACGTTGCTGACGCCCTCGATCCGCTTCTCGCGAATGAGCTCGGCGATCTTCGCGACGAGCGTGGACTTGTTGACCTGATAGGGGATCTCCGTGACCACGATCTGCTCGCGGTCGCCCTTTCCGAGCTTCTTGATCTCCGTCTTCGCGCGCATGAGCACGCGGCCGCGACCGGTGAGGTAGGCCTGGCGAATGCCCTCGACGCCGTAGATGAAGCCGCCGGTCGGGAAGTCCGGGCCGGGGATGAACTTCATCAGGTCGAAGACCTGACACTCGGGGTTGCGGATGAGGTGCACCGTGGCGTCGATCACCTCGCCGAGGTTGTGCGGCGGGATGTTCGTGGCCATGCCGACGGCGATGCCGTTGGTGCCGTTGACGAGCAGGTTGGGGAACTTGCACGGCAGGACCGCCGGCTCTTGCTCGCTGTCGTCGAAGTTGGGGACGAAGTCGACGGTGTCCTTGTCGATGTCGGCCACCAGCTCGGCCGACAGGCGCGACAGGCGGGCCTCGGTGTAACGCATGGCGGCCGGCGGATCGCCGTCGACCGAGCCGAAGTTTCCCTGGCCGTCGATGAGCGGGTAGCGCATCGACCACGGCTGCGCGAGGCGCGCGAGCGCGTCGTAGACGGACTGGTCGCCGTGCGGGTGATACTTGCCGAGCACGTCGCCGACGACGCGCGCCGACTTGCGATGGGGCCCGTTCTGCCGGATGCCCTGCTCCTGCATCGAGTAGAGGACGCGGCGGTGGACGGGCTTGAGGCCGTCGCGGACATCGGGGATCGCGCGCCCGATGATGACCGACATCGAGTAGTCGAGGTACGAGGTGCGCAGCTCCTCCTCGATGGAGACGGGCACGCGCGACGACCCGCCAGGGGGCGGCGCCGGCGGGCTCCCGGCCGGACCGTCGGGCGGCGCGGAACCGCCCGCTGTGTTGACGATCTTCGGGTCCTCGGTCGGGGGCGGTTGGGCGGCCATCTGCGGGCCCGGACGCTAGTCGCGCGTACAGGGGTCAGCAACAGATTTCGAGCCGTTTTTCTGCGAGATTTCTCGGGGAATTCGAGTGGTCGAGGGCTTCGGCGGCGCGGGCCAATCGCTTTCGCTCGGCTCGGGTCTCGGTGGGGGTTCGAGGGGACAAAATGGCAACCGCGGGCTTACGCCCGCGGCTCCTTCGTTTTCTCGTCGCTAGCGGGTCACTTGTTCGGTTGCGGGGTCATCCGGAGGTAGGGCTTCAGCTGCGTCCAGCCCTTGGGGAACTTCTGCTTCATGACCTCGGGATCCTGGAGCGACGGGACGATCACGCAGTCCTCGCCGTCCTTCCAGTTGGCCGGCGTGGCGACCGAGTGGTTGTCGGTGAGCTGCAGCGAGTCGATGACGCGGAGAATCTCCGCGAAGTTACGGCCGGTGCTCGCCGGGTAGGTGATCATCAGGCGGATCTTCTTGTTGGGATCGATGACGAACACCGAGCGCACGGTGAGCGTGTCGTTCGCCTCCTCGTGGATCATGTCGTAGAGCTTGCTGACCTTGCGATCGTGGTCGGCGAGGATCGGGTAGTTGATCTTCTGCCCCTGCGTCTCCTCGATGTCGCCGACCCAGCCCTTGTGCGAGTCGACCGGATCGACGCTCAACGCGATCACCTTCGCGTTGCGCTTCTCGAACTCCGCCTTGATCTTCGCGACGTAGCCGAGCTCCGTCGTGCAGACGGGCGTGTAGTCCTTGGGGTGCGAGAAGAGCACGCACCACTTGTTGCCGATCCACTCGTGGAACTTGATCGGACCCTCGGTGGAGTCCTGAGTGAAGTCCGGCGCAATGCTTCCGAGGTGCAGACCCATGGGCGTTTCTCCTTTGCTCGCGGTTCAGAGGGGCGAGGAGGGTACCACCAACCCCGGCGAATCGAGGATTTGCCCGACTCGACCAGTCCTGCGATGGTGGGACCGCGATGAACGCCTATGTGGACGCCTTCCTCGACCACCTCCGGGTCGAGCGGGCCCTCGCGGCGAACACCCTCGAGGCGTACGGCAACGACCTCCGCAAGTTCGCGGAGTTCAGCGAGGCGGCGCTCGCGAAGCGCGGAGGCGAGCTCAAGGATCTCGACTCGGGCGACGTCGCGTCGTTCGTCGTCAAGCTGTCGAAGTCCGGGCTCGGCGCGCGCTCCTCGGCGCGTCACCTCTCCGCGGTGCGCGGGTTCCTCCGCTTCCTCGTCAAGGAGCGCGTCCTCGAGAAGGATCCGAGCGCGCTCGTCGACTCGCCCAAGCTCGCGCGGAAGCTGCCGGTCTACCTGACGGTCACCGAGATCGACGCGCTCCTCGCGGCGCCCGACCTCGGCGCGCCGCGCGGGCTGCGCGACGCGGCCATGATCATGTTGATGTACGCGGCGGGCCTCCGCGTGAGCGAGCTCGTCTCGCTTCGCGTCGGCGACGTCGACCTGTCGCGCGGGACGGTCACCCCCCTCGGCAAGGGCAGCAAGCGCCGGATCATCCCGGTCGCAGACGTGGCGACCGCCCTGCTCCGTCGATATATCGAAGAGGTTCGGCCGGCGACGCTCGCCGCGTTGGGCAAGCGCGGCATCGCCTCCACCGACGTGGTGTTCGTCTCTCCGCGAGGCGCCGGGTTCACGCGTATGGCATTCTTCAAGAACCTCCGCGGGTATCTCTTGAAGGCCGGCATCTCCAAACCCATCTCGCCGCACAAGCTGCGGCACTCGTTCGCGACGCACCTCGTCGCGCGCGGCGCCGACCTCCGCGCGGTCCAAACCATGCTCGGCCACGCCAACATCACCACCACCGAGATCTACACCCACGTCGCGCACGACCACGTGCGACGTGCTCATGCCGAAGCGCATCCGAGGGGCCGATGAAACGCTGGGCGTTCGCGATTGGAATGTTTCTCGCCGCGATCGAGCTCGGCGCCGCGTGCTCCACGCAAGTGCCGCTCGCGCCGCTCAACGCCAAGTGCGAGTACGACGAGCAGTGCTCGAAGGGCCTCGCCTGCAGGTGCATCCGCCGGCGTAACCAGGACGAAGAGGGCCCCGACGAGATCATCGAGCCGGGCCGCTGCGTCGACCCGGGCAACTTCACCTGCCCGCGCGACGGCGGGGTCGCCGACACGGCGTTCGACGCGCCACCCACGGTCGACACCGCCCCCGACACCGCGCCCGAGACCGAGGGCGACGCCGCCGCCGACGCCGCCGCCGACGCCGCCGATGGCGGCTGATCCGCGCGCGCTCGACGAGTGCATCCGCGCGGTGAGCACCCGCTTTCCGCTGCTCTCCGGGGTCACCCCGCGCAACGCGGCGCGCGAGCACGAGCGCCTGCTCGCGGCGTGGGAGGGCGGCCGCGAGGCCTCGCCGCAGTGGGAGCGACCGCTCGTCGATCGCGCGCTCCTCACCGAGACCCAGCGCGTGCTGCACGAGCTCGCGCGGGGGATCGATCGGGAGCGCGGGTGGCTCGCGATCTACCGGGAGCGGCTCCTCGAGCTGTCGCGCGATCTCGACGTCGTCGACGCCGCGTTCAGCGCCGACCTACCCCGCGCGGCGGCCGCGCGGTTTCCGGGCGACGGAGCCGAGGGCGACGCCGTCGCCGAGCGATTCGCCGCCTGCCCGCCGCCGGCCGAGGAAGACGTCATCGCGTCCGACGATCCGAGCGACCCTCGCTCGCTGTTCTCGCAAATGCGCGCGCGGGTGTCCGAGCTTCGGCTGCCGGTGCGGGTGTTGCTGCGCGAGCGCGTCGGCTCGCTCGCGGCGGCGGGCGACGGGGTCGTCATCGTCGCGGCGCACCGCCGGGTGCCCGAGTCGGAGATCGCGCGCGTGGTCCTCCACGAGATCGAGGGACATGTGCTCCCGCGCGAGCGCGGAAGGTCCCGCGGGCGCGGCATCGAGACGCTCGGCTCCGCTGGCGCGAGTGAGGACGAGGAGGGCCGCGCGCTGTTGCTCGAGGAGCGCGCGGGGCTGCTGTCGCCCCGCCGGCGGCGCGTGCTCGCCGCGCGTCATCGGGCCGCGCGGCTCGTGCTCTCGGGCGCGACGTTCGTCGACGTCGTCCGCGCCACGCGTGAGCTCGTTCCGCTCGGGGACGCGCTCGCGATCGCCGCGCGCGTGATGCGCGGGGGGTACCTCGACGGCACCGATGTGCTCGGCGGCGTCGCCCGCGAACGGGTGTATCTCCCGGCGTTCGCGCGGGTGCAGAGCGCGGTCGAGAGCGAGCCCGCGTGGCTCGACCGGCTCGGCGGTTGCCGCCTCTCGCTCGCCGCCTGGAAGATGTTGGTCTAGAGCGCATGCGACAGTCATGAAGAAGCAGCTCTCGTCGTCGCACCGCCGTCCGGGCACGGGCGGTCCCGCGCCGAAGAAGCCCAAGACCCGCTGCGGCACGGTCGCGATCGTCGGCCGCCCCAACGTCGGCAAGTCCACGCTGGTCAACGCGCTCGTCGGCTTTCGCCTCTCGATCGCCACGCCCAAGCCGCAGACCACCCGCGAGCGGATCCTCGGGGTGCTCACGAGGGACACCGCCCAGCTCATCTTCCTCGACACGCCCGGGCTGCACACGCCCAAGAACAAGCTCGGCGCGCACATGAACGTCGAGGCCGAAGAGGCCGCGCGCGCCGCCGACGTGATCGTCTACGTCGCCGAGGCCAACCCCCGCATCGAGCGCGACGAGACGCTCGAGCGCGTCGCCTCCATCGGCAAGGGCCGCGTCATCCTCGCGCTCAACAAGGTCGACAGGATCAAGGACAAGGCCGCGCTGATGCCGATCCTCGAGCGCTACCAGAAGATGCACGACTTCGCGGCCTTCGTGCCGATCGTCGCGTCGAAGGGCGGCGAGGGCTCGTCCAACGGCCTCGAGCGCCTGCTCGACGAGATCAGCAAGCAGCTGCCCGAGGGGCCGTTCCTGTTCCCCGAGGACGAGATCACCGACCGCCCCGAGCGGTTCCTCGCCGCGGAGTGCGTGCGCGAGCAGGTCATCCTGCAGACGCGCGACGAGATCCCCTACGCGATCGCGGTCACGATCGACGCCTGGGAGGAGCCGGCCTCGGCCAAGGCCGTCACCCGCATCGAGGCCACGATCCACGTCGACAAAGAGGCGCAGCGCAAGATCGTCATCGGCGCCGGCGGCGACAAGATCAAGCAGATCGGCACCGCCGCGCGGCGCGCCATCGAGGATCTCCTCGGCCGGCGCATCCATCTCGGGCTGTTCGTGCGGGTCGAGGAGTCGTGGGCCGACGACGACCGCAAGCTCGCAGAGCTCGGCTACGAGAAGACCAAGGTCGAGTAGAGCTCCGCGCGTTCGGCCCGACCATTTCACGTTTTCAGCGCGACAAGAGCGTTGACGCCGCTAGACTATTGCCCATGCGCAACATTCTTATGGCACTCCTGCTTGCCTCCTCCACGGTCGCCTGCAGCGGCGACGAGGCCACCGTCTTCGAGCCCGACGACACGGGCGAAGGCGAGACGCTCGCCGACAGCACGAGCAGCAGCGACACCGGGTCGACGACGGACGACACCGGCACCGCGTCCGAGACGCCGGAGAGCGACACCGGCACGCCGAGCGAGGGTGGAGCCGACTCCGCGCCCACGGCCGACGCGAGCGACACCGCCGTCGCCACCGACACCACGGTCGCCACCGACACAGCCGTCGCCACCGACACAGCCGTCGCCACCGACACCGCCGTCGCGACCGACACCAGGCCGGACGTGATCGTCCCCGACGTCTCCATCGACGCGGTCCCCGACGCGCCGGTCGTGTGCAACACCGTGCTCTGCACCACCAACACCCAGTGCGCGGCCGTGGGCTGCGGCACCTGCCGCATGTCCGGCCGCTGCGGCATGTAATACGCTCGCCCTCGCGCGGAGCCGGCGCACCCTTCACGGGTGCGTCATGCTTTTTGTCTCCTCATGCTGGTCTCGGTCGCCACGTGGAACTGCTTCGGGATGGCGCAGGGGCCGTTCGACGCGCTCGTGGGCGGCCGCGCGCCCTACGCAGCGCGCTTCCTCGACGAGGACGTGAAGCGCGCGCTCGAGGGGCAGCAGATCGTGTGCTTGCAGGAGATCCTCAGCGCGGACGCGCAGGCGTTCTTCGAGGGGCTCTGCCGCGTCCGTGTGCACGACCCGAACCGGCTCCAGCTGTGGCCCCTCACCCTCCGCGGCAGCGGCCTCGGCGTCGCCGCGCACCACCCGATCGCCGCGACCGCCGTGCGCGCGTTCGCCACGCCGAGCAGCGGGTGGGACCGCTTCGCGCGCAAGGGCGTGCTGCATGCGCGCATCGAGGTGTCCGGCGTCGAGATCGACGTGCTCAACGCGCACCTGCAGTCCGGCTACGACGCCGCGTCGATGCGGATTCGCGCCGCGCAGCTCGCGGAGGTCGCGCGCTCGGTCCGCGAGATCCGGCGCGCCGAGCGCCCGTTCATCGTCTGCGGCGACTTCAACGTCGACGGCCTCGGGGGCGCGAGCGCGGACTACGCGCTGCTGCGCGAGACGCTCGAGGGCTTCGACGACCTCGGCGCGCACGACGATCTCCCGACCTTCGATCCGCACCCCGAGCGCAACAGCCTCGCCCACGAGGTCGAGCCCTCCTCGCCGACCCAGCGGCTCGACTACATCTTCGTCCGCGGGCTGCGGCCACGCAGCGTGGCGCGGATCCTCGACCGACCCCTCCGCGGCCACCGCCCCTCGCGCACCGGCGGCGTGACGAGCGCGTTCGCGTCCGACCACTTCGCGTTGGTGGCCTCGCTCGAGCTCCCGTGATCAGGGACCGGCGTCCTCGCACTTGTTCGGACGCGGCGGGAGGGGATCGACGATCTTGGAGACCGGTTGGATCGGCACGACGTCGAACCCCACGCCGACCGAGAGGCCGTCGCACGGGATGGTGGTGTCCTGCAGCTTCGGCGCCCCGATCACCACGTCGGGCGCCTTGCGCGCGGTCTTGAGCACGCTGTCGTAGATCGAGGTGCCGGGGCAGAACCCGGCGCTCGCGGCGATCGGCTTGAGGATGGTCTCGATCTCGGCGACCGGGAGCGCGCCGGCGACCACGCCGTTCTTGCCGCCGGTGCGCGCCGCGTCGAGCTCGAGGGTGAAGGAGGTGCTCTGCATGTTCATCGTGATGAACACGTCGCGCGCGATCGGGAGCATCAGCCGCATCGCCGCGGGCTCGCCGGAGACCCAGACGTTGCCGACGATGTAGCCGCGCGGGAACGCGAGCACGGGCTTCGAGGCGTCGCGGGAGACCACCGAGTCGGAGAGCACCGCGCGCACGTCGCTGCCGTCCCACTTCGGCGGCGCGGTCGTGCGCTCGTCGGCGGTGCGGTACAGCGCGCCGGGCGCGTAGGCGTCGTCGGCGCTCGGATCGAGGTCGTCGAGGCGGAGCACCCAGGTGCTCGTGCCCGCGCCGACGGTGTTGTTGAGGATCTCCTCGGCGTCGGGCATCGAGGTGCGGACCATCGCGCCGATGTGCCGACCGAAGTTGTTGTCGCGGCAGCGGAGCCCGTCGAGGAGCGAGTCCTGCTGAGCCATCGCCGGGCGCAGGCAGGTGCCGGTGTTCTCGGCGGTCTCGCGCGCGTTGGTGCACGTGTCGTCGATGTCGTAGCCGCGGAGCTTCCACGCGTGCTCGGCGGCTCCCCCCGACGGGTCGACGGTGCCGAGGTAGTAATGACGGACCGCGAGCCACACGGTCTTGCCGGTGCCCGACGGCTTCGCCTCGCCGGCCGGACGCGTGGGGATACGCAGCGGCGGCTCGCCCGCGTCCGCGTCGGAGACCGCGGTATCGGGCACGTCGACGTCGGCCTCCGCCGCGACGCTCGAGTCGACCGGAGGCGCGGGAGCGACGCGCTCGCGGTAGTCGTCGTAGGACAGGACCTGTGCGCACGCCGTGAGCAACGAGAACGCCGTCAAGCTCGCGAGCCGCACCGAGTGGAGTCTAGCGGCTTGCGGGGCCGCCGCGAGCGGGGCGTGCTGCCGCCCCGCTGCGGTGGCATGGGCCCTTACACGCCCATCTCCTTTACGGCCGTGCCGTAGACCTGCATCCGCTTCATCATGTTGTCGTTGGTGTCGAGCTGACGCACGTGGAGCGACTGGGTGATCAACGACACCCGGCTGATGCTCCGGCGGAACTCGTCGCTCGCCGTGAACTTCTGGATCTGGTCCTGCGTGCCCTCGACGATCACGAACCCGGCGCCCACGCCGAGATGCCCGCTGTTGGTGCCGTACATGCGGAACTCGTTGATCGTCCCCTTCGCCTTGAGCTCGGTCCACCACTGCACGTGGGAGAAGAACTCCTCGAGCGCCTTGGTCTCGCGCCCCGGCGTCGGCATGCCCCACTCGATGATCAACGCGCTGTCACTGTTGGCCATGTTGCCTCCCTGCCGTTCTTGACGGCGTTGGCTGGCTTATCCGCATCATCCACATCTGTAAAGCGCCGGCCGAATGCCCCTGGCCGGCGGGTCGGGTACGATCGAGCGGCATGACGACGGTCTCCCGCGGTGAGCTCGACGTGCTGTTGGAACGTCTGCGTCGCGAGACGGTCGATCCCCGCGCTGGGGTCTTCGGTCCGCAGTCGATGCTCTGGCGAATCAATCGCGAGTCGATCGCGTTCCTCGGCGGTGGCCGCGCGGCGCTGCTCCAGCTCGCGCATCCCTTCGTCGCCCACGCGGTCGACCAGCACTCGCACACCAAGACCGATCTCAGCGGCCGGTTCGTGCGCACGTTCGACAACGTGTTCGCCATGGTGTTCGGCGACCTCGACACCGCGCTCAACTCGGCGAAGCGCGTGCACACGTATCACGGCACGGTGACCGGCACGATCACCGAGGACGTGGGCCCCTACCACCGCGGCGACAGCTACCACGCCAACTTCGTGCCCGCGCTGCTCTGGGTGCAGGCCACGCTGCTCCACACGTCGGTGCAGGTCTACGAGCTCGTCTTCCGCCCGCTCTCGCTGTGGGAGAAGGACGCGTACTACAACGAGTCGAAGAAGTTCGGCGCCCTGTTCGGCATCCCCGAGGCCGCGAACCCGCCGGACTGGACGGCGTTCGAGCGGTACATGGCGGACATGTTCGCTCCCGGCTCGCCGGTGGCGGTGGGAGCCCCCGCGCGCGACATGGCGCACTACCTGATGCAGTCGCCGGTGCCCGGGCTCGGCCCCGTGGCCAAGTGGTACGAGACGATGACCGCAGCGCTGCTGCCGGAGCGAATCCGCGAGGAGTACGGCTTCAAGCTCGGCCGCGTCGAGCGCGCCACCTTCCGCGCCTCGATCGAGGCGCTCAGGCGCGGCTATCCAATGCTCCCCTCGGCGCTCCGCTTCCTCCCCGCCTACAACATCGCGCTCCGGCGGATCGCCGCCAAACGACCGACCCGCTTCGAGCTCCTGGTAGCTCGTGCGTGGGACGGCCTCGTCAAGGAGAACCGCCCCAAGGGGCGCGGCTCGCGACTCAAGCCGGTACCGGCCGCCGCATAGGTGCGCTAGTTCAGGCCGCGTGAGCGACCTCCGCGACCGCGCGAAGCAAGCCGCCGCGCTGCTCGAGGCGCTGGCGGAGGATCCGAAGCTCGTCGCCGAGCTCCCCGAAGAAGACCGTCACCGCCTGATCATCGCCGCGGGGAGGGTGTCGCGACCGCAGCGCCACGAGCAACGCCTGATGCGCAAGGCGTTCCGCAGGAAGCGCCTCGAGGAGACCCGCGCCTTCGACGAGAGCATCCTCGACCGCACCGGCATCCGCACCGCGCGCCGCGCGCCGGTGTTCTACCCGCCGCCGCTCCTCCCCACCCTCGAGCCCACGCCCGATCCGGAGCTGCGCGAGTCGCGCAACTGCTACGTGTGCAAGGCGTCGTTCACCAAGGTGCACCCGTTCTACGACCAGATGTGCGGGGCGTGCGCGGACCTCAACTACCAGAAGCGGCACCAGAGCTTCGATCTCCGCGGTCGCTACGCGCTCGTCACGGGCGCGCGCGTGAAGATCGGCTACCACGCGGCCCTCAAGCTGCTCCGCGCGGGGTGCCACGTCGTCGTCACCACGCGCTTCGCCCACGACGCCGCCGCGCGCTACGCCCGCGAAGAGGACTTCGAGTCGTTCCGCGATCGGCTGCAGGTGTTCGCCCTCGATCTGCGCCACACGCCGTCGGTCGAGGGGTTCTGTCACCACCTGCTCGAGACGCTGCCCCGGCTCGACTTCATCCTCAACAACGCGTGCCAGACGGTGCGGCGCCCGGCGGGGTTCTATAGGCACCTTATGGATGGGGAGCAGTCCGCGCTCGAGCCGAAGCTCTTGCCGATCGTCCGCGAGAGCAGCCACGCGCTGACCCGCGCGGCCCTCCAGCTCGCGGCCCCGTCCACCGAGGAGCTCCACCTCTTCCCCGAGGGCGAGCTCGACGCCGATCTGCAGCAGGTCGACCTGCGGGGTCGCAACAGCTGGCGGCTCACCCTCGCCGAGGTGCCGTCGATCGAGCTGCTCGAGGTCCAGCTGGTGAACGCCGTCGCGCCGTTCGTGCTCAACGCGCGCCTCAAGCCGCTGATGCAGAAGGTCCCCACCGCGGACAAGCACATCGTCAACGTGAGCGCGATGGAGGGGCAGTTCTATCGCACGTGGAAGACCGACCGCCATCCGCACACCAACATGGCGAAGGCGGCGCTCAACATGATGACCCGCACCTCGGCGCCGGACTACCTGAAGGACGGCATCCACATGAACAGCGTCGACACCGGCTGGATCACCGACGAGGATCCGGTCGAGATCGCCACCAAGAAGGTCGAGGAGCACGGCTTCGAGCCCCCGCTCGACGTCGTCGACGGCGCGGCGCGCATCTGCGATCCGATCTTCGCGGGCTTCCTCAGCGGCGAGCACCGCTGGGGCATCTTCTTCAAGGACTACGCCCCCACGCCCTGGTAGCGCCGACGGGGCCGCGGGCGTAAGCCCGCGGTTGCGCAAGGGAGCAACCGCGCGCTCACGCAGGCGGCCCCTTCGACTTCTACAAGAGCCGGCGCACCGAGATGTCGACGTCATCGGCGACGAGGCGGAGGATGCTCTCCATCTCCCCGGTGGGCACCCGGAGCGTGGCCGCGAGATCGGCGCGGACGCCGGCGACGAGCCCCTCGCGCGCCCGCTGGACCCAGCGGGCGGCCGTCGCGCGGTGGATGTCGTAGACCTCGGCGAGCGCGTCGATCCCGAGCTTCTCGACGACGACGTAGCCGAGGATCGCGCGATCGCGCGGATCGAGCGCGGCGAGCGCGCGGGTGAACGCCGCGCGGAACTCGGCGGTGTATTTGCGGCGCAAGAGGTCGAGCTCCGGGTCGGCGGCGCCGTGCGGCATCGCGGCGAGCTCCTCGTCCTCGGTCGGCGCGTCGCGGTTCGGGCGCTGTGACTCATTGATCATCGTGCGGGTGACCGCGACGCGGAACCACGCGCGCAGATCGCCCTGGCCGCTGTAGTCGGCGATGCGCGGCGAGCGCTCGGCGGTGGCGACGAACAGCCGCTCGCGGATCCTTTGGGCGAAGTCCTCTCGGTCGAGCTTGCCGCGCCGGACCTTGAGGAGCGCGCGATCGATCTCGCCGAAGTAGAGCTGCTCGAACGCCGCGAGCGCGGCGGGCTCGCCCCGCGCACACTGGTGCGCGAGGGCGAGGTCCTCGGCGCGCGCCGTCTCGACGAAGGCCGCGACGTCGCCGCGGGCGTGCCGCTCGACCGCCTCGGCGAACGAGGCGAGATCGAGCGACGGCCGCGCGGCGGCGGCGCGCGCGAGGAACCGGTCGAGAGCTTCGTCCACGGCGAGCAGCATAGTCAGATCCCGAGGTCGAGGCCCTCGGCGTCGAAGCCCGCGGTGTCGAAGCCGGCGGTGTCGAGCGCGGGACGCGTGTCGGGTCTCGCGCTGTCTGCGCCACCCTCCTCGGTCGCCCCGGAGTCGCCGTTGCCCTCGCCCTTGCCGGGCGCTGGCCCGAACGCGGGAGCGGGCGCGGAGACGTTGCTGGCGCTGGTCTTGGGGTCGCCGAGGCCGAGGGTGAACTCGGGTGGCACGCCCTCGCCGCCGCTGCTGCACGCGACGTAGCTCGCCGCCGCCATCGGCAGCAGCACTGCGATCAGGATTCGTCGGGCGCTCATGATCAGAAGTAGTAGCGCGCGGCCACGTTGCTGTTGAAGATGTTCCACGGCGAGGCGAACGCCGCGGTGCCGAGGCCGGTCGACGAGCCCGTCGTCTCGGGGTTGGCGCCGGTCTTGGTGGTCGCGCTGGCGATGTCGGCGCCGAGGCCGAGCGTCGCGTCGAGCGCGAGGTGCGGGATGCCGATGAAGCCGAACTGGATCTCGGCGCCGACCGTCGCGCCGGCCACCACGCGGTAGCCGGTGTTCTTGGTCTCGTCGCCGCCGCCGGCGGGCTTGATCGACTGCGTCGCGTAGCCGAAGCGCAGCTGCGGCTCGATGAAGAACGTGTAGTGCTTCGCCTGGAGCATCGTGATCGGGACGCCGCCCATGAGCGAGAACGCCAAGAGGCTCGGGTTGTCGACGGTGGTGCTGCCGCTCTTGGTCGAGCCCGACACAGTGCCGAAGCCGAGGCCGACGTCGATCGCGAGCGAGTCGCTCGTCCAGTAGCGGACGCCGACGACCTGGGTCGCGGCCTTGCCGGCGAGCGTGCCGAACGGCACGTCGTACTGGCCGAAGTAGCTCGCGCCCATGCGTCCGACGACGAGCGAGTGGTCGGTCGCCGTGTCGCTGGCGGCGGCGGTCGGGGCCGTCGTCGTCGCGGTGGTCGTCGTCGCCGCGACGACCGGCTTCTTCGGTTCTTCCTTGGGCGCCTCTTCGTCGGCGCGGGCGTTGAGCGTGACGGCGAACGTCGAGACGAGAGCGAGCGTGAGCACACCGAACTTGAACATGATGATCTCCGTTGAACGATTCAGTTGCAGCAAAGCGCGCCCGCGGTGAGGCCGCCGCCGAGCCCATCGTCGTTGCAGCCGCCCCAATACAGGCTGCTCGACGTGGACTCGTATCCGCACGAGACCCAGGTGCAGTAGTTGCCCGAGGCGTCGGTCTTCGCCGTGCCGCACACGCGCATCGGCGCGTCGATCGGGCAGAAGTTGCCGGTGCTGCTCTTCGAGGCCTTGCAGGCGCCCTCGGTGCCGCTGCCGGACATGTAGTCGTCGGACCAGTAGTGGTGGTTGGGCGTCGTGAAGCTGCGGCGCGCCTGGAACTCCGCCGCGGTGCAGAGGTGGTAGCCGGGCGCGCACAGCGTGTCGGCGGTCGTCCACTTCACCTTGCCGGCGCAACCCCACATGCCGGAGAACGCGCTCGAGGAGAACGTCTGGCGCGGCGTGCCGCTCGCGCATGCGCCGGTCGAACCGCCGGTGCAGGCGCCGTAGCTGCCCCACGTGCAGGTCGCGCTGCAGGTGCGGCTCTTGGTGCCGCCGTCGGTGCAGCTCGCGGACTCCGTTGCCCCCGCGGTGCAGACGCCCTCGCCGCTGCACGAGCCCCACGAGCCCCAGCCGGTCGACGCGCAGGTGCGGGTGCGGGTGCCGCACATGCCGCACGCCTCGCTCTCGGTCTTGCCAACGAACCCGCAGCTGGGAGCGTCGCCGACGCACGCGCCGAACGAGCCCCACGTGCAGGTGCTCGAGCAAGTGCGCGAGCGGTTTCCGCTCGTGCCGCACGCCTCTTTGTCGACGGCGCCCGGCGAGCAGATGCCCTCGCCCTCGCACGCGCTCCAGCTGGACCACTTCAGGTCGGAGCCGCACACGCGCACGCGCTTGCCGCAGTCGCCGCAGGCGGCGTTCTCGACCTTGCCCGACGACGAGCAGGGATCGCCGGGGGTGCCCTCGTCCTCGAGCGGCGCGCCGCTGTCCTTTCCCGGCGGGACCTCGCTGTCCTCGTCGCTGCCCGTCTCCTTGCCGGGGGTGCCACCGCCGTCGGCGGACACGCCGCCGTCGGTCTTCGGGGCGGCGTAGGGATCGCCGCACGCGACGAGCATCAACAGACCGAGCGGGAACACATAGAGCGAGCGAGACATGACACCTCCTGCGGCTTGCACCTCCCCAAGACAGGGGCGGCCGCGCGGTGTCGCACCGATCGCCGATCTTTTTTTAGTGGGCCGCGATCCAGGCCCGCACTGCCTCGAGATCCTTGGCCGCGGCGTCGCCCGCAGCGACGAAGCCCTGCTCGGCGCTCGCCGCCAGGGAGCGCGCTCGCTTCGGGTCGGACGGAAAGAGCGCGCGCGCGAGCGCGAAGCGCGACTGGGCGAGCTTCTCCTTGGGGACGCCGGGGCTCTCCCGCAGCACCACCGCCCGCTCGAGCGGCGCACGGGCTCCCGTCGGATCGTTCTTCGCGAGGTGCGCCTCGCCGAGCGCGGTGAGGTTGAACGCGAGGTCGACGTGCTTCGGGCCGAGCGCCGCCTCTTCGATCGCGAGCGCGCGATGGAGCAGCTCGATCGCCTTCTGCGGCGCCCCCTGCCCGATCTCGACCCGCGCGAGGTTGCCGAGCCAGATCGCCAGCGTGGGGTGCTTCGGCCCGAGCGCCTTCTCGCCGAGCGCGATCGCCTTCTCGAGGTGCGGGCGCGCGGCCGCGAAGTCGCTCATGCGGAGGAGCGCGAAGCCGAGGTTGCCCTCGGTCTGCGCGACGGTCGGGTGCTCGACACCGAACGTCTCGATCATCACCTCGAGCGCGCTCGTGAGCAGCGGCACTGCGTCGCGCGGCCTCCCGGCGCGCGTGTACGCGGTCGCGAGGTTGGCCTTTGCCTGGCCCACGTCGGAGTGCTTCGACCCCAGCACCGTCTCGCGCAGCTTCGCGACCCGTTCGTAGGCGGCGACGGCGGCGGCGTGGTCTCCGCGGCGCGACGCGATCATCGCGCGGATCTCGAGCAGCGTGGCCACGTCGGGGTGGCTCGGACCGAATCTCGTGGTCGCGACCGCGAGCGCTGCCTCGAGCGCCGCCTCGGCCGCCGGGTAGTTGCCGAGCTCTCGTTGCGCACGCGCGAGCTCGGCGAGGAGCTCGATGTGCTGCACCGGAAGCTCGCTCTCGTGCCCGACGATCGCGCGCATCGCCTCCTCGATCGCGGTGACCGCGAGCGCGTATTGACCGCGCGCGCGCTTGCCGGCGGCGACCGCGAGCGCGAGCGACAGCCGGCCGGCCACCGGATCGCCCGCGCGCTCGAGCGCCGCGCGGGCCCGCGCCTCGAACGCGCTCGCCTCCTCGGGCTTCTCGAGGCGCGCCGCGGAGACGCGGGTGAGCGCGGCCCAGATCTCCACCGAGAGCACGTCGTGATGACCGGCCTCGGCGCGCGAGATCGCCTCGAGCAGCGTGTCGCGCGCGAGCGCGAACTTGCCGTTGGCCTCCTCGAGGCGTGCGCGGAGGTAGAGCGCCTCGGCCTGCACCGGCCGATGGCTCGTCCCGTTGGCGCGGACGACCGCGCTCTCGGCGATCGGCAAGCCCTCGACGAACCGCCCAGCGAGCCACAGCGCCTCGGCGCGCGCGAGCTCGAGGCGGACCGAGGTGACCGCCTCGCGCGCGGACGCCGCGGGCGCGACCGGTCCCGCCAGC
>JALHOE010000051.1 GCA_022843175.1 Deltaproteobacteria bacterium | reverse complement strand
GATGGCCACCGGCGACGGCGACGTCGCGGCTCGGCGCGAGGCGCTCAAGCGAAAGCTCGCAGCCGAGGGACTGTTCGAGGAGTCGCGCAAGCGCGCGCTGCCGCCCGAGCCGCGGGTGATCGGCGTCGTCACCAGCGCCACCGGCGCGGCCTTTCAGGACATCGTCAAGGTCGCGCGTCGTCGCGGCAACGTGCGTATCCTGCTCGCGCCCGCGCAGGTGCAGGGCGAGAGCGCCGCGTATCAGCTCCGCCGCGCGCTCGAGCGGCTGCAGCGCGTGCCGGAGGTCGACGTGATCATCCTCGGCCGCGGCGGCGGCTCGGCCGAGGACCTCGCTGCGTTCGACGACGAGCCGCTCGCCCGCGCCATCGCCGCGTGCCCCAAGCCGGTGGTCGCCGCGGTGGGGCACGAGGTCGATTGGTCCATCGCCTGCCTCGTCGCCGACGTTCGCGCGGCGACGCCCTCGCAGGCCGCAGAGCTCGTCGTCCCCGACGCCGAGGCCCTGCGCGCGCGGCTGCACGAGGCGATGCGCCGCCTCGGCCTCGGGATGCAGAACCGACTGCGCGGTCAAGAGGCGCGGCTCGCGCGGCTCGCGCAGCGGGTCCGCGCCCCCGAGCGCGCCCTCAAGCAGCGGCAGCAGCACGTCGACGAGCTGTCGGCGCAGCTCACGGCGACGATGCGGCACAAGCTCGAGGCGCTCGACCGCGAACGACAGGCGCTCGAGCGACGCATGACGGCGCGCCACCCGCGCACGGTGGTGTCGGCCGCGCGCCACGCCCTCATGCCGCTGCCGATCCGCCTCCGCGCCGCGATGCTGCGCGTGCTGCAGGGGCATCGCGGCTCGCTCGCCGTGGCCGCGCAGAAGCTCGACGCGATCTCGCCGCTGGCGGTGCTGGCGCGCGGGTATGCGATCGCGCTCCACGACGGCAAGGCGATCCGCTCGGTGGACGACGTCGCGGTCGGCGATCGGATCGAGGTGCGGGTGGGCCGCGGCCGCATCGACGCCGACGTGGTCGAGAAGAAATGAGCAAGCGCTTCTACGTGATCGGCGATCCGATCGCGCACTCGCTCTCGCCGGTCATGCACGGCGCGGCGCTGCGCGCGCTCGGTCTGCCGCACACCTACGAGGCCATGCACGTCACGGCGGCGCAGCTCCCGGCCGTGCTCGACCGCGTGCGCCGCGGCCAGATCCACGGTCTCAACGTGACCGTTCCGCACAAGGTCGAGGCGATGCGCCTGTGCGATCAGCTCACCGACGAGGTGCCCTCGATGGGCGCCGTGAACACCGTCTACCTCGACCACACCGGCCGCCTGGTCGGGAGCAACACCGACTGCGACGGGCTGCGCGCGGATCTCATCGCGGCCGGGATCTCCCCGAAGAGCGGCCTGGTGCTCGGCACCGGCGGCGCCGCGCGGGCGGCGATCGTCGCGCTCCGCACGATGGGCGCGCGGATCGCGATCGCCGGGCGGCAACCCGCGTCGGCGCGGCTGCTCGCGCGCGAGCTCGGCGGCGACGCCGTAGCCTGGGAGTCGCTCGGCGGCCCCTACGACGTGGTGATCAACGCCACGAGCGCGGGGATGGAGGGAGGGAGCGACGGCGCGCCGATCGCCGACGCGTGGTCGCGCACCTCGGCGAGCGCGGCCTACGACCTCGTGTATCGACCAGCCGAGACACCCTTCCTCGCGCGCGCTCGGGCCGACGGAGCGCGCGCCATCGGCGGGCTCGGGATGCTCGTCGAGCAGGGCGCGCGGGCGCTCTCTATCTTCCTCGGGATGCCCGTACCGGAGCGCGTTCGGGTAGCGATGAGGCACGCGGTCGAGTCAGCTCTGACTAGCGTCCGGCCCGCCGCTCGCTAGGCTTCGTTTTCATGCTTCCCTCGCGACGTCCCACCCTGCTCGCGGCGACCCTCGCGTTCGCAGCCGCCTCTTTGTCGCTCGGCGCGGCATTGCTCATCCCGCAGTCGGCGCACGCCTCCACCGCGATCGCGCTCTCGCTCCCCGAACTGGTCGAGAAGAGCGACTCGGTGGTGGTGGGCATCCCCAAGTCCAAGATCTCGCGCTGGGAGAGCGGCCGAATCGTCACCTACACCACGGTCGCGATCGACACCGCCGTCGCCGGCAGCGCCAAGGCGGGGGACTCGATCACGGTGCGCACGCTCGGCGGCGTGGTCGACGACATCGGCCAAATCACCCACGGCGAGGCCGTGCTCAACGTCGGCAAGCCGATGATGCTCTTCCTCCGCCCCATGGCCGCCGGGGGCAAGGCGCTCGCGGGCTCGCTGGTGGTCACCGGTATGTCGCAGGGCGCGATGGCGATCGAGATCGGCGCCGACAAGGTCGCGCGCGTGGTCGCGCAGCCCACCGATCTGGTGCTGGTCCCCAACGCCAAGGTGGCGGTCGCCCCCAAGCCGGCGTCGCTCGTCCTTGGCGGCCAGGCGCTCGCGAGCGCGGTCACCGAAGTCCGCACCGCGTGGGCGGCCCGTGCGAAGAAGTAGCGTCGTCCTCCTCTCTGCGATCGCAGTCCTCGGCTCGGCGCGCACCGCGTCCGCCTGGTGCCGCACGACCACGAGCCAGAGCTTCCTGCCGACCGCGGCCAAGCCGTGCGACGACGAGGGCCGCCCGCTCTATTGGTCCACCAAGTGCGTCGGCTTCAGCGTGCAGCGCGACGCGAGCCGCTACATCGATCTCGCGAGGGCCCGGTCGATCACCCAGAAGGCGTTCGACATGTGGAAGAACGTGCAGTGCCCCGCCGATCCGGTGAGCTGCACCGGGCCATTCGACAAGGGAGCGCCGAGCATCGAGGTGCGCGACCTCGGGCCGGTGAGCTGCGACTGCGTCGAGTACAACGGCAAGGTCGGCAACGCGAACACGGTGATGTTCCGCGACGCGGGCTGGGTCGAGTGCGACGGCGCGCCCAAAGAGGACGCCGACACCACGCTGGCCCTCACCACCGTCACCTTCAACACCGAGACCGGCGAGATCTACGACGCGGACATGGAGGTCAACACCTCCAACAACCCGATCACCACCGACGACCCGCCCGGCCGCATCTTCTACGACTTCCACTCCATCATGACCCACGAGGCCGGCCACTTCCTCGGCCTCGCGCACACCAACCTGCGGCAGCCCACCGACAAGACGCAAACGCCGACGATGTACGCGCGCTACGAGCAGAAAGAGATCTACATGCGCGATCCCGCGCAGGACGATGTCTGCGCGATCTGCGCCGCGTACCCGCCCAACCGCCCGGCCCTCTGCGACACCTCCCCTCGACGCGGCCTCGCGCTCGAGTGCGGCGGCGGCGATCCCGAGACGACGCAGAAGGGCGGCTGTCGCTGCGCCGTGCTCGGCGGACCGGCGTCGGGGCTCGACGCGGTCTTCGGCGCGGGGGCGCTGGCGCTGGTCGCCGGCATCGCGGCGCGGCGCCGGCGGCGTTGAGTCACTGGTTGCTTGCCCGGCTGAAGCGCGAGCCCGTGCCCGTGCCCGTGCCCGTGCCCGTGCCCGCTCACGACCACGGATCACGCTCACGACCGCGGGCGGGACCTCTGGCAGAACCTCCGCCGCCCAGTACTCCCTCGGGCGCGCCTTTGGTGCTCGACGCGACCGCGGGTCGTTGCGGCACGACCCATGCGATGTCCCGGGCGAGATGTCCCGACTGGCGTTGTTGTGCGGCGTTCTTGCGCTCGGCTGCGCGGCGGGCGAGGAGACGGCGACGTCTCGTGCACGGATCATCGCCGGCGCGCCGTCCGACGACGCGCGGGGCGTCGTCGCGGTCGTCAACACCGACAGCGGGTCGATCTGCAGCGGCGTCGTGATCCATCCGCGGGTCGTGCTGACCGCGCGCCACTGCGTCGCGCGCATCGAGCACGGGCCGACGATCGACTGCAGCCGGACCACCTTCGGAAACGTCAC
Source organism: Deltaproteobacteria bacterium (assembly GCA_022843175.1). Taxonomy (GTDB): domain Bacteria; phylum Myxococcota_A; class Polyangia; order Polyangiales; family JADJMO01; genus JALHOE01. Next base: position 40,105 of record JALHOE010000051.1, on the reverse strand, counting down.
CGACGCGGGGCACATGCTCGTCGCGACCACGACCGACGGCTCGATCCCCGATCAGAAGCACGCCGTCGTGCGCGTGGTCGTCCCCGACGGGGGCAAGTTCTGCGGCGGCGACCTCGCGGCGCTCATCCTTGCGAAGCCGCTCGAGGAGCACGAGGCGGCGCCGATCGACCTCCGCGCCGACTCGCCGGTGCCGGGCGAGACGTTCAGCGCGATCGGCTTCGGCCGCGACGGGGCCTCGCCCTCGGGCTCGCGCAAGCGACGCGACGGATTGCGCGTATCCTGCGTCGGCGAGGGCTGCCGCAGCACGCTCCTCGCGCGCACCGAGTGGTGGGGTGACGGGGCCGTATGCGAGGGCGACTCCGGCGGTCCCGCGCTCGATAGCAACGGACGAGTCGTCGGGATCGCGTCGCGCAAGCGCGACGGTTGCACGGCGACGATCTACGCCGACATCGCGACCTCTTCGGCGTTCATTTCGTCTGCGCTCGCCATGGCCAACGACACGCCGGAGAGCGCCGACACCGCGGCGTGCAGCTACGCGCACGCGCGCCGCCCCGGTGGATTTCTCGTGTTCGCGGCGCTCATCGCGCTCTACGCGCGCGGCAGCTCGAGGCCGACCACGGCGCCGCCGCCCTCACGATTGCGCGCGTAGGCCTTCCCGCCGTGCACCTCGGCGATGCGCTTCACGAGCGCGAGGCCGAGGCCGAGGGAGGGCTTGTCGTCGCCACTCGAGCGGCCGCTCCGCTCGGGAGGGTCCATGCCATAGAACGACTCGAAGACCTTGGTCTCGTCGCCGGGCTTGAAGCCGGGACCGCGATCGAGCGCCTCGAAGCGCACCCAGCCGTCGTCGACGACCCGCAGCCGTTCGAGCCCGCCGCCGTGGCGCTGGGCGTTGTCGATGAGGTTCGCGAGGGCTCGCAGGAGCAGCGTGGGGTCGGCCTTCACCCGCGCCTCCGACGCGTCGAGCTTGGCCACGTCGACCGAGGAGCGCTCGAGCGCCCGCCGTGCGCTGTCGACCGCGTCGAGCTCGATCGGCTTGGCGGCGGCGAAGTCGAGCCGTGCGCTGGCGAGCAGCTCGCTGACCAGGGAGTCGATCTCGATCACCTCGCGATCGAGCTCGTCGAAGGTCTTCCTCGCGTCGCCCCCGTCGCGGCCGAGCTCGGTGAGGATGCGCATCCGCGCGAGCGGCGTGCGAATCTCGTGCGACACCGCCGCGAGCAGCTCGCGCTGATCGGCGACCATCTTCTCGATCCGCGCGGCCATGTCGTTGAGCGCGCGCCCGAGGATCGCGACGTCGTCGTGCCGCCACTTGGGCACCTGCATGCGCGCGGCGAGGTTGCCGCTGCCGAGCTCGCCGGCGAGCGACGCGAGCTGGTCGAACGGCTGCGCGAGCCGCCGCGCGAACCGTCCGGAGATCGCCCACAACACGACGCCCGCCGCGCCGAGCGCGAGGAACAGGCGCAGGCCGGCGCGCTGACGGGTGCGCGCCGGGCAGATCGCGACCGCGCCGGTCTTCACCTGCGCGGTGAGCACCGGCTTGTCGCACGGCCGGCCGACGACCAGCACGCTCGCGCCGTCGCGGATCGTGAGGTCGGCGTCGAGGTCGCGAGCGATCATCCGCGCCAGCGCGTCGCGCTCGTCGGGCCGCTCCCACACCCGCTCGAACGAGTGGGTCATCAGCGCCCGCGCGCGTTCGAGCTCGCGGCGCCACTCGTTGCCGCCGCCGAACAGGTGCATGGTGCCGAAGATCGCAGCGAACGTGAGGGCGATGGTGAGCCCGAACCACACGAAAATGCGACGCCGCAGCCGCGCGCGCATGTACCAACCGATCCGGGTGCGCGGCCGGCGGTGGCGCATCACGAGACGTCCTTGGCGAGCACGTAGCCGATTCCCCGCACCGTCTTGATGCGCTTCGGGGAGCGCGGATCGTCGCGGAGCTTCTGCCGGAGGTGGCTGATGTGCACGTCGACCGTGCGCTCGCCGACGCTCACGTCGCCGCGGCCCGCCTCGTCGAGGAGCGCCTCGCGCGGGACCACCCGGCCGGCGCGGCGGGCCAGGGCGAGCAGAATGTCGAACTCGATGCCGGTGAGCTCGATCGCAGCGCCCGCGAGCCGCACCTGACGACTGGCCGGCTCGAGCGACAGATCGCCGACGACCAGCTTCTCGACGACGACCTCGGGCGTCGCGCGCCGGAGCACCGCGCGCAGGCGGGCGAGGAGCTCGCGCGGGCTGAACGGCTTGCCGACGTAGTCGTCGGCGCCGAGCTCGAGACCGACCACCCGATCGGTCTCGTCGCCCTTGGCCGTGAGCATGATCACGGGGATCCGGCTCTTCTGCCGGATGCGCCGGCACACCTCGAGCCCGTCGATGCCGGGCATCATCACGTCGAGCAGCACCGCGTCGAAGGTGCCCGTCTCGAGCTCGCGCAGACCCGCGGTCCCGTCGTAGGCGCGCGTCACCTGCACGCCGTTCTGCTCGAGATAGCTCGCGAGCAGCTCGTGCAAGCGCACGTCGTCGTCGACGAGCAGGACCCGGATCATCCGCGCATTCTACTTGTCGCGGGCCGCGTCGGCGCAGGCCCGCGCGCCGGCGGCGAAGCCCTCGGCGTAGGAGCCGCGCTCGGGGCCGCGGTCAAAGCCGTGGTGGCCGCGCTGGTAGTTGCAGTGGCGCATGCTGCGGAACCCCGCCGCGTACCCGCCGATCGTGCCGAGCGCGAGCCCGAGGATGAGCAGTCGTCGTCGGAACATGATCACCACCACCCTTCTTCGAGGATCTCGGCGAGCTTCTCCCGCTGGCGCTCGTCGAGGGCCTCGTGGATGCGCGCCAGCGCACCGGTCACCGCCTTGCGGACCTCGTCGATCGCGTTGTCGTGGCGGGAGAACGTCTCCCCCATCAGCACCGCGTCGAACGAGCCGGCGCGGAACGCACGGGCGACGTCCTTGCGGGTGTCGCGCAGCTCGCCGCGCCCCTTGCGCATCGAGTCGCGGACCTCCTCGAACGACTGGCGCACGACCTTCTCCTGGGCCGGCGTCAGGTCGAGCCGCTGCGAGAGCATCGCGACCCACGCGCGCGGCCCCCATCCGGAGCGCCATCCGCGGCGCTCCTCCCGCTCCTCGCGATAGCCGCCCCATCCACCGTGGCCATGGTGGTGATGATGATGACCGCCCCAGCGCTGGTACCCACCGCCGCCGCAGCCGCCGCCGTAGGCGTAGCCGCAGCCGTGCCCGCGCCGCAGCGTCGCGATCAAGCCGATGAGGCAAGCCGTACCAATCAGAAATCCGAACATGGCGTGAATCCTCCTCGAGCGCGCGTCCCTGCCGCGCCCGTCGTCGAGGGAGAGCTTCGCCACCGACTGTGAAGGACATCCGTCGCGCTTCGTGAAGAAGTGTTAAGACGCTGAATATGAAGCCGCGAATCTCGCTCATCACCCTCGGCGTAAGCGACCTGGCCCGCGCGCGGAGGTTCTACCTCGACGGCCTCGGCTTTGCGCCCGCGCAAGGCAGCAACGACGACGTCACCTTCATCGACTGCGACGGTCTGGTGCTCGCGCTATGGAAGCGCGCGTCTCTGGTCGAGGACGCGAAGGTCGCCGATGGCCAGGGCTTCGGGGGGATTGCGCTCGCCCACAACTGCCGCGATCGCGAGAGCGTCGACCGCACGCTCGCCGAGGTGGAGCGGGCCGGCGCCAAGATCCTGAAGCCCGCGCACGAGACTTTTTGGGGCGGCTACTCGGGCTACTTCGCCGATCCGGACGGGTTCGTGTGGGAGGTGGCGCACAACCCGTTCTGGAAGCTCGACGACGAGGGTCACGTCCGGCTGACCTGAGCCGCACGCGCGGCCGCCGGGTCGTCCGCGTAGAAGACCATCGAGAACACGATGAACCCGCTCCACAGCGCGGCGAGGTGATAGAGCATCGCCTTGCCGCCGTAGTGGCCGAACAAGAGGCTCGAGATCGGCGGGCCGAGCAGCATGCCGGCCGCGTAGAACACGTTGTAGATCGCGTTCGAGCGGCTGTAGTCCTTGCGCTCGGTGACGATGCCCTGCAGCGCGAGGCTCACCGGCGACATCGCGGCGAGCGTGGCGCCCGCGGTGAGCACGGCGAGGCACATCAAGAGGTACGAGTCGAGGAACACGAACCCGAGGATCATCGTGGTGCCGACGATCGCGAGGAGCCGCATCACCAGCAGATGACCGATGCGATCGCCGAGACGCCCTGCGGCGTTGGAGGCCGCGAGCATGCCGAGGCAGAACAGCGCGGGCAGCACGATGGTGCGGTCGCGCGGGATGCCCTTCGACGCGATGAGGTAGAGCGGCAGGAAGATGACGACCGACGCCTGGAAGTACCCGTAGCAGAAGATCGCGAAGCAGCTGTTCTTGATGCGCGAGAGGATCTGCAGCGGCTGCGCGGGCGCCTCGGTGGAGCCCGGGATGGGGGGCAGCTCGCGGCCGAGCCCGTCGTCGGCGAAGCGCGTGAAGATGTAGAAGAACGCCACGAGCGAGATGACGCCCGAGAGCACGAAGGCGGCCGGCATCGAGGCGAACGCGGTGACGAGCTTCGCCACGATCGGGCCCGCGATGTACCCGCACGACAGCCACACGGCGTAGAGGCTCGTGAGGTGCGCCTTGCGCCCGCTCTCGGCGCGGCTGAGCAGGATGGTCTCCGAGCTGACCCAGATGCCCACCGAGCAGGCGCCATCGAGCGCGCGGATCGCCGCGATGCCGGCGTAGCTCTTGAGGAACGGGAAGCCGGTGACGCAGATCGCGTAGCCGACCATGAAGGCGAGCAGCGTGTTGCGCGCGGAGAAGCGTCGGATGAGCGAGCCGGCGGGCAGCGACATGAGCACGACGCCCGACGCGAACCACGCGGCGAGCGTGCCGATCTGCGGCTTGGTGAAGCCGAGCGCGTCGAGGTGCAGCGAGCTGAGCGCGATGGAGATGCCGCACGCGATCCCGAAGAGGAAGGTCGCGCGGTAGAGCCGGCCGATGTTGGGGTCGACGGACAAGCGCGCGATGCTAGCGGCGATCGAGCTCGTTGTGGATCAGGGTGAGGGCGTCCTCGGCCTGCACGCTGGTGGGTCCGACCGAGACGTGGGTGCCCTCCACCGCAAATCCCTCGGGAAATCCGCGGTCGTCACCGAGGAGGAACAGCGCGTCCGGCTCGAGGGGGAGCGTCCGCATATCCGCGCCGCGCTCGTCGAGGACGTAACGGGCGCACGCGCCCGCGTCGGCGAGGACGACCTCGAGGCCGCCGCGGGCGATGGCGATCCCCTCGCGCATCTCGACGAACCGCGCCGAGTCGGCCGGCCACGCGAGCAGCTTGCGGACGAGGATCGCGAGCTGGTGCTCGTCGGGCCGGATGTACTTCGCGGCGTTGCCCGAGAACCGCAGCGTCGTCGGCATGTCGCCGAGCAGCACCAGGTAGATGACGGTGTCGCGCCGGAGCCCATGCGACACGAGCAGCGCGGCGCGGAGGCAGCGGATGAGCACGTCGAGGCGCCCGCTCGTCCCCGGGATGTCGCGCATGAGGAACGTCGGCGAGGACGTCGCGCGCTGGCCGATCACCGCGAAGCGACGCATCCGCTCACCACGCGATCGTGGCCGCCGTAGTCCCGCGTCTTCTGCACGTCGGTGAAGCCGTGGGCCTCGAACAAGCGCACGACCTCTTCGGCCTGGCCGGCGCCCAGCTCCATCGCGAGCGCGCCGCCCGGCGCGAGCCAGCCGGGCGCCGCGGCGACGATCCGGCGCACGAGGTCGAGACCGTCGGCGCCGCCGTCGAGCGCGAGGCGAGGCTCGTGGTCGCGGATGTCGGCCTGCAGCGTGGCGATCTCGGAGGTGGCGATGTACGGCGGGTTGGCGGTGATGAGGTCGTAGGGGCCGCCCGGGGCGAGGAGATCGCCGACCGCGAAGCGCACGTTCCAGATCGCGCCGAGTCGGTGCGCGTTGTCGCGCGCGACGGCGATCGCGTCGGGCGAGAGGTCGGTGGCGTCGACGCTCAGGGTCGGCCGCTCCAGCTTGAGGGTGATGGCGACGCATCCCGACCCGGTACACAGGTCGAGGACCCGGGCCGAGAGATCGCGACCGCGCAGGCGCCGGAGCGCGACTTCGACGAGGATCTCGGTGTCGGGGCGCGGAACCAGGACGCGACGGTCGACCCGGAACGGGCGCCCGTAGAACTCACGCTCGCCACGGAGGTAGGCGACGGGCTCGGCGGTCCGCCGCCGGCGAAACAGGGCGCGGATCGTCTCGAGCTCCACCGGGGACAGCGAGCGCTCGCCGCTGATGATCACCTTGATGCGATCGATCCCCAGGGCCTGGGCGACGATCAGCTCGGCGTCGAGCCGCGCGCCCTCGACCCCGCGCTTGCGCAGGTCGTCGGTCATCCACGCGACCACGTCGCGTACGGTCCAATCGCGCGCCGGCTCGGTCACGAAGGGAGTTGAACTAGCCGCGCGGCAGTCGTGGTACTAGCCGGAAACCCGAGTGAAGCCGATCGTGCTGCACGTCGCCGCCGAGGTCTCCCCCTTTCACAAGTCGGGTGGTCTCGGTGACGTCCTCGCCGGGCTGCCGCCCGCGCTCGACGACGAGGGCGTCGACGTCCGGATCATCACCCCGCGCTACGGCGGGACGAGCAAGTTCACCTCCATCGGCGGCGAAGAGGGCCTCGCGCCCTGGCCGGTGCCGCTCCGCATCACCCTCGCCGGTCAGCCGATCGACGTCCGTGTCTACGAGGCGAGGACCCACCGGGGCCAGGCCACCACCTACTTCGTCGAGGCGGAGCACCTCTCCCGGGGCAACCTCTACGGCTACGGCGACGACGCCTACCGCTTCGCCGTCTTCGGCAAGGCCGCGGTCGCGATCGCGTCGGTGCTTTCTCGCTCGCGCAACGTCGGGCGCGTGTCGGTGCTCCACGCGCACGACTGGCACGCGGCGCTCGCGCTCTACTACGCGAAGGCGCTCGCCTCGTCGGTGCAGGGAATCCCCTGCGTCTTCACCATCCACAACCTCGCGTTCCAGGGCCAGGAGCGCGCCTCCACCACGCCCTATCTCGACATCGCGTGGGAGGCGTTCCACGAGGTCTTCGAGGACCACGGCACGCTCAACCTGCTCAAGGGCGCGCTGCTGATCGCCGATCGCATCACCACCGTCTCGCCCACCTACTCGCACGAGATCCGCACCGCGCGCTACGGCCACCGGATGGACGGCTTGCTCCGCTGGATGTCCCACAAGCTCCGCGGGATCACCAACGGCATCGACACCTCGGTGTGGAACCCGGCGACCGACAAGCACCTGCCGGCCACCTTCGACGCCGACGATCTCGCCGGCAAAGAGGCTTGCCGCACGGCGCTTCGCTTCGAGCTCGGTCTGCACCCGTCCAAAGCGCCGCTGCTCGGGTGCGTGTCGCGCCTCACCATGCAAAAGGGGATCGATCACCTCTGCGACGTGGCCGACGACTTCGTCCGCCGCGGCGGCCAGCTGGTCGTCCTCGGCGAGGGCGAGGAGCCGCTCGAGCATCGACTCCACTGGCTCTCGATGTCGCATCCGGGCGCGATCGCGTTTCGGCGCGCCTTCGACGAGGGGCTCGCCCACCGCATCTACGCGGCGAGCGATCTGTTCGCGATGCCCTCCCGCTTCGAGCCGTGCGGGCTCGCGCAGATGTACTCGATGCGCTACGGCACGATCCCCGTCGCGCGCGCCACCGGCGGGCTCGTCGACACGATCGCGCCGCTCCACAACCTCCACGAGGTCGGCGGCGCCACCGGCATCCTCTACCGCTCCGACGAGTCCGACGCGCTCCGGCAGGCCCTGCACTGGGGGCTCGCCGTCGCGCACGACCCCGCGGCGCTCGCGGCGATGCGGAGCAACGGCATGCGCGAGGACTTCTCGTGGCAGAAGTCCGCGCGCACGTACGTCGAGATGTATCGCGAGCTCGGGCTATAGGCGCGCGCGTCAGCGAGCGCCTATTCCTGCGAGGGGTGCGACGCCATTCCACCAAGGCGCTCGCTCACGCGCGCGCCCCGGGGGCGTAGCTCACTTCCAGCTCTCGCACATCAGGTCGCTGCAGACGCCCGCCTTGCAGGTGCCGTTGCAGTAGCCAGAGCCGAACGTCCAGCAGCTGCCGCCCTCGTTGCCGGCCGTCTTGCCGCACTTGTGGTTGATGCAGGTCGGGACCTCGCAGTAGTCGTAACCGATGTCTGCCGTCCAATAGCAGTCGTCGGCCACATCGCACTCGCCGCAGACCGAGAGCGAGCCACCCTCCGTGGAGTAGTTCTTGCACGTGTTGGCGCCGCGGTCGCAGAGCGTGCCGGCCGGCTTCGAGGTGTGCGAGGTGTACGGGCCGGTGAAGTCCGAGTCCGGCGGCGCCGTGGGGTGGCACGTGTCGGTCGTGCAGTCGCGGCCGTCGTTCTTCGGATCGAGCGGCTCGTAGACGATCTTGGTGCCGCCCGCGCCGTTGCAGGCGGTCGCGCGGCAGTCGCCGTCGGCGCCGACGCCGACCAGCTTGGTGAGGTCGGGGACGAACGCCGTGCCGCAGGTGCCGGCGGTGCACGTCGCCATGACGCACGGGTTGGTGGGCTTCGGGCAGTCGGTGGGGGCGAGGCAGGTGACGCACTTGCCCGCGCCGTCGCACAGGACGCCGCCGGTCGTGCACGCCGTGCGGGCGGGCTTCGGGGTCGTCGAGGGCGTGGTTCCGTCGCACGTCGGGCTGACGCACTCGTTGGTGCTCACCGGCGTGTCGGTCCCGTCGGCGACGAAGACCGCGAGGCCGGTGCCGTTGCACTCGCGACGCTTGCAGTCGCCCATGTCCTGCGGGCCGGTGAGGGTGCCCTTGGGGATGAAGTTGACCGCGCACTTGCCGGCGACACACGCCTTCTTCGCGCACTCGAGATCCGCGAACGGACAGTCCGACGCGGTGGTGCACTCCGGCGGGACGAAGCCGTCGGGGACCGTGGTGTCGATCGCAGTGTCGAAGGGGAAGCCGGTGTCGATGAAGACACCCGTGTCGGCCACGAGCGTGTCCGGCGGCGGCGTGGTGTCGGGGACCGTCGTGTCGGGGACCGTCGTGTCGGGCTCGGCCGTATCGGGCGCACCCGTATCGGGGACGGTGGTGTCCGGTGCTTCGGCGTCGAGGCTCACGCCGCCGCCGGTGTCCGCGCTACCCGTGGTGTCCTTCAGCTCTTCGTCCTCGGCGCAGCCGACTGAGGACGAGGCCAGGAGAAGAGAAGAAACTAGAAGGAGGTAATGATGGCGCATGCCTGAGCTAAATCAGGGCGTCCGCGGCCCGGACGCAAGCAGGTCCTGCGCCTTATGTCCGGAGCGCATCGGCTACGTCGTCGAGCGCGGCGGAATCCGCGTCCCCTAGGGCGCGGGCGAGCGGTAGCTGCGCCACGCCGCAGGCCACGTAGAGCGGCACGAGCTCGGGGGCTTTGTCGCGGAGCGTCGCCAGGTGTTTGCGCACGGCGGCACCGTCGCCGCGCCGCACCGGTCCGGTGAGCGCGGCGGGTAACCCCATGCGCTCGACGTTCTCCGCGACCGAACGCAGGAGCGGACCGAGCATGGCGGGAATGGCCGCGTCGCTCGCGCCGGCGCGACGCAGGAGCTCCGCGCCAGCAGCCGCGAGCGCCGCCGCCCCGTTGGCCACGAGGCCGGCGGACGCGTGATAGGCGACGCGGTCGAGCTCGCGGAACGTGCGCGGGACCAGCCCGATCGCGCGACAGAGCCGGCGCGCGCGACGCTCGGCCTCGGGATCGCCGGCGACGTGCGCGTGACCGCCGAGGAGCGACGGCGGACGCGCCGGGTCGGCGAAGGAGATCATCGGGTGCATCTGCGCGACGCCCGCAGAGCGCGACCGCAGCGGCGCGAGCACCTCGGCGTCGAGCGCGCCCGCACAGTGCACGACCACCGCGTTGCGATCGAGCGTGGTCATGGCAGCGACGACCTTGCCGATCGCACCGTCGCGCGCGGCGATCACGATCACGTCGCCGCGCAACCGGCGGGGCCGCTCGACGTAGTCCCGCGCGGACACGATGCTCGCCGGCACACGCGCGCGCCGAAGCGCCGCGAGGAGGCCACGCCCCACCTTGCCGACGCCGACGATCGCGACGCGCATCGACTCAGGCAGCCGCGCTCTCGGTCTCGAGCTCGGTGAACAGCGGCGCGAGCTCGGGCCGCGTGCGGAGCGGCGCGCAGAAGCGCGTGGCGAGCTCGACCAGCTGCTCTTCCATCTCCGAGGCGCGCTTGCCGGCCGCGATGACGCGCTGCTCGAGCTGCTGGTGCTCCTGCTCGAGCGACTGCTCGAACTTGCCGAGCTGCGCGCGGAGCTCCTGGATCTGGAAGTCGAGGTCGGTGACCTCTTGCTCCTTGGACTCGGCCCACGCGACGGCCTGCTTCTGGAGCTCGTGCGTCTTGAGCCAGTGATCGACGACGTCGGCCATCTTGCGATAGACCGCCGCGAGCTCGGCGTAGGGGGTGGCGAAGCCGGAGCGCCCCTCCCAATGGAGCAGCTCGCCGTGGGTCTTCTGCACGAGCTCACGCGCCGTGGTGACCGCTTTGGTGTAGGGCTCGACGCCCTCGCGGGCCTGACGGGCCACGTCGCGCGCCTTCGACGCGTCGACGCCGAGCGCGTCGACCGCGCGGCCGAATCGCTCGCGTCCGTCGCGCTGACGGGTCTCCATGCCCTCGAGCATCCGCTGGTCCTGCACGCTCGAACCGCGCAGCTTGGTGATCTCGGTGACGACCACCTTGACCTGGTCCAGCGTTTTGCGTTGGTCGGGCGGCGGCCCCGCGGGGTAGGCCCGCTGGAGCATCTGCTCGAACACCATGAGGCGGCGCGCCCAGCGGTCGAGCGTGACCGGCGGCAGCGTGGCCGCCGGCGGGCGGGCCTGGGCCTTCTGCTCGTCCTGGATCTCGGGAGGCGGCGCGATGCCCGCCTTCTGCGCGATCGCCACCAGATCGCTGTGGATCTTGTGCGCGTCGACCGGGCGCTGCTTCGGGTCCTTCGCCATCAACGAGTCGATGAGCGTCTCGAGATCGGGCGGGACCGAGACGCCGCGCGAGGACAGCTTCGGCGGCGGCTCCTTGAGGTGCTTGAGGAGGAAGGTGGGGACGTCGTTGGCGTCGAACGGCAGCGTGCCGGAGATCATCTCGAAGAAGATCACGCCGAGCGCGTAGAGGTCCTGCGAGCCGCCGGCGTCGATCGACGTGATGCGCTCGGGCGCCATGTATTGCGGCGTGCCGAAGACCTCGCCGACGCCGGTGAGCCGCGAGTCCTGCATGGAGCGCGCGATGCCGAAGTCGAGGAGCTTGACCAGATCGCTGCCGTCGTCGCGGCGGGCGATGTAGATGTTCTCCGGCTTGAGGTCGCGGTGGATGACCTCGAGGTCGTGCGCGCGGGCGATGCCGCGCGCGACCTGGATCATGATCGGGAGGGCCCGTTTAAGGGGGATGGGACCGCGCGAAACGATCGAGTCGAGCGGCTCGCCGTCGAGCAGCTCCATGACCATGAACGAGGTGCCGTCGCCCGTGTCGCCCTCGTCGAAGATGTCGATGACGTTGGGGTGGGCGAGCTTCTTCGCGCTCTTGGCCTCGCGCCGGAACCGCTCGCGCACCATTTTGTCGCGGGCGAGCGCCGGGTTGAGGATCTTCACCGCGCAGGGGCGGTCAATCAGCGTGTGGCGCGCGCGATAGACCGTCGCCATGCCGCCCTCGCCGAGGACGTTCTCGATGAGGTAGCGGCCCGCCATGGTGGTGCCGACCCGCGGATCCTTGAGCGGCTCGAGGACCGCCCCGTCGACGAAGCAATACGTGCTCTCGTCGGGATATCGCAGGTTGCACTTGGGGCAGCTCTTCATGGGAAGGGGGCGGGCGTTCGAGGGTAGAAGGTACGACCACACAGGGTCAACGACGCGAAACCTCACAGCCCCGGTCCGGGCGAGGGCTGACGGCCTTAACGCGGGGTGCTACCAACCCAACGCCGGATGCCCACCATCCCCCCGCGTGCCCAGTCCCTCGACGATCTGCGGTTCATCTACGTCACCGGCAAGGGCGGCGTCGGCAAGACGACGGTGTCGGCGGCGCTCGCGCGCGCGATGGCGGCGCGCGGCAAGCGCGTCCTCCTGTGCATGACCAACGCGAAGGAGCGCCTGAGCGGGATGCTCGGGAGCGCCCCGATCGGCCCCGACATCGTCCACGTCGCGCCGAACATCGACGCGGTGAACATGATCCCCGAGAAGTGCCTCGAGGAGTACGGGGTGCTGATGCTCAAGTCGAAGACGCTCTACGAGGCGCTCTTCGACAACAAGTACGTGCGCACGTTCTTCCACGCCGTGCCGGGCATGGCCGAGTGGTCGATGCTGGGCAAGGCGTGGTGGCACACCACCGAGCTGCTCTCCGGCCGCACGAGCGACGAGCGCGAACCGCCCCCCGGCGACGGCTGGAAGTACGAGGTCGTCATCGTCGACGCGCCCGCCACCGGCCACGGCGTCGACATGCTCAAGGTCCCGAAGGTCATCCTCGACGTCGCGCCCGGCGGGCCGCTCCGCCGCGACGCCGAGCGCGCGTGGCGCCTATTCCAGGACCAAACCCACTCCGGCGTGGTCATCGTCACGCTGCCCGAAGAGATGCCGACCAACGAGACGATCGAGCTCTCGAGCGCGATTCGCGCGCTCAACCTGCCGATCCAGCGGCTGGTGGTCAACGCGCTCTTGCCGCCGCTGTTCGATCCGGCCCACCGCGAAGAGGTGATCGCCAAGGCGCACGACGAGCGGCTCGTGCCCGCGCGCGCCCGCGCCAACCGCGAGCAGATCCAGGCCGCGGCCCTCGAGAAGCTCAAGGAGCTCAGCGTCCCGACCACGGTGCTGCCGTTCCTCGTCACGCTCGATCCGAGCGAGCCCTCCGCCATCTTGTATTTGGCGAAGGGGCTCTGACCACGTTGCTGCGTCGAGCTACGCTGCTTGCGTGGACGCATCTATTGACCAACCGATGAACGTCACCGCCGTCGTCCTCGCCGCCGGGAAGGGCACTCGCATGAAGAGCGAGCTTCCCAAGGTCCTCCACCCCCTCGCCGGTCGCCCGATGGTCCATTGGGTCGTCCGCGCCGCGCTCGACGCGGGCGCGCAGCGGGTGGTGGTCGTCGTCGGCCACGGCCGCGACAAGGTCGAGAGCTACCTCCGCGACACGTTCGGCGCGCAGATCGAGACGGTCGTGCAAGAGGAGCAGAAGGGCACCGGCCACGCCGTGCTCGTGGCGCTCCCCGCCCTCTCCAAGGGCCTCGAGGGCAACGCGCTCGTGCTCGTCACGGCGGGCGACACGCCGTGCCTCCGCAGCGACGACCTGAGGTCGCTGATCGCCGCGTCCCGCGAGGCCGAGATCGCGATGCTCACCGCCACGCTCCCCGACGCCACCGGCTACGGCCGCATCCTCCGCGACAAGGGCGTCGTCGTCGGGATCAAGGAGCACAAGGACTGCAGCGAGCGCGAGCGCGAGATCAAGGAGTTCAACCCCGCGGTCTACGCGTTCCGCCTCGGGTTCCTCCAGAAGAACCTCCCCGAGCTCAAGCCCAACAACGCGCAGGGCGAGCTCTACCTCACCGACCTCATCGCGCGCGGCGCGGCCAACGGCGGCGTCGCCGACCGCAACGTCGACCCAGCCAGCTGCGAGGGGATCAACGACCGCGCGCAGCTCTCGACGCTCGAGGCCCGCATCCTCGAGGACATCGCGCGCAAGCACCAGCTCAACGGCGTCACCATCCGCGATCCGCGCGCGGTCGAGATCCACGACGGCGTCGAGATCGGCGGCGAGACGGTGATTGAGCGCGGCGTCGTGCTCCGCGGCAAGACCCGCATCGGCAGCGGCTGCACGGTCGACGTGGGCTGCGTGCTCACCGACGTCACCGTCGAGGACGGCGTGCTCCTCCGGCCGTACAGCGTGGCGACCGAGTCGCGCATCGGTCCGCGCGCGCAGATCGGCCCGTTCACCCACCTCCGTCCGGCGAGCGACATCGGCGAGGAGGCCCACGTCGGCAACTTCGTGGAGCTCAAGAAGACACGCCTGGGTCGGAAATCCAAGGCCAATCACCTCGCCTACCTGGGCGACGGAATGGTCGGCGAGAACGTGAACATCGGCGCGGGCACCATCTTCTGCAACTACGACGGGTTCAAGAAGCACGTCACCACGCTCGAGGACGGCGCGTTCATCGGCAGCGACTCGCAGCTCGTCGCGCCGGTCACCATCGGCAAGGGCGCCTACGTCGGCACCGGCACCACGGTCACGAGGAGCGTCCCCGCCGGCGCGCTCGCCATCGGCCGCGCGAAGCAGGAGAACAAAGAGGGCTACGCCGACCGCCTGCGCGCCCGCCTCAAGGGTCAGAGCAAGTAGGGTTCACCCCGTGCGCGAGCTCGCCCGAACCCCGCACTGGATCGTCACCGTCGACGACGCGTCGCGCATCGCCCGCGCGACGCGGACCTCCACCCCCTACACGGACGAGGCCGAGCTCGCCGGCTCGATGCGCGCTCTACGCAGCCAGCTCACGCCCGACCGCGCGCGCCTCGGGCTGCTCCTCGACCTGCGGCAGAGCCCGTTTCGCAACGACGACCCGTTCGAGACGACGGTCGCGCGCTTCCGCGTCGAGCTGTTCGGCGGGTGGGCCGGCATCGCGGCGGTCGTGCGCACGGCCGTCGGCTCGCTGCAGGTGCGGCGCCTGGCGCGCGAGGACGGCAGCGACATGCACGTGTTCACCGACGAGGCCGAGGCGCTCGCCTATTTGGTGAGCAAGCTCGCGTGAGCTGCCGCCACGCCCTCGCCGCGGCGGCCGAGCGCGCGCTCGATCGCCGAGACGGTGGCCACGACGTCGTTGGCTGACACCGCGCCCATGTGGCCGACGCGGAAGTATTTGGTGCGCGCCTCGGGGTGGAGCCCGCCGGCGATGACGATGCCCGAGACCCGCCCGGGGAACGTCGCGTCGACGCCCTCGGGGTAGTACACCGCGCTCAGCGTATTGGCGGCGAGGCCCTCGCGCGGCAGGAGCTCGAGCTCCATGGCGCGCCAAGCGGCGCGGAACGCGTTGGCCATTTGTTGGTGGCGGGCGAACCGCGCCTCCATGCCCTCGGCGAGGAGCTTGCCGAGGCTGACGTCGAGCGCGGCCACCAGGTTGACCGCCGGCGTCGCGAAGTAGAACGGCTTGCGCGCCTCGTAGGCCTCCATCACCGGGAGCCACTGCGCGAAGTCGAGGTACACCGAGGCGACCTTCTTGCTCTTGGCGCGCGCCATCGCCCGCGGAGACACGACGAGCACCGCGAGCCCCGGCGGGGTGCCGAGCGCCTTCTGCGAGGCGGTGAGCGCGACGTCGACCCCCCAGGCCTCCTGCCGCAGGACCTCGCCGCCGACCGAGCACACCCCGTCGACGACGACGAGCGCCTCGTGCTCGCGGGCGACCCGCGCGATCGACTCGACGTCGGTGCGCACGCCGGTGGACGTGTCGACGTGGGTGACGGTGACGACCTTCGGACGGTGCGCCTTGATCGCGGCGACGATCTCGTCGGTGGACGGCGCCTCGCCGAGCTTGCCGCCGACGCTCTGCACGCGCGCGCCCCAGCGGCCGAGGATGTCGGCCATGCGCGCGGAGAAGTAGCCGGTGTCGACGCACAGCGCCGCGTCGCCCTCGCTCACCAGGTTGGCGATCGCCATGTCCATCGCCAGCGTGCCGCTGCCCGCGATGACGAACGGCTGGCTGTCGCTGCTCGCGAGGAACACCTTGCGGCTGCGCTCGAGCGCGCTGCCGAATTGCTCGATAAAGGCGGGGTCGAGGTGACTCCGCGTGCGCTCGCCCATCGCGGCGAGCACGTCGGGCTCGAACTCGATGGGACCGGGGATCATCAGCAAGCGTCGGTCGGCCATGGCGGCGGGTAGACTAGCGCGTCGTGCACGCGGCGTACGTCTCGCTCTGGCGGTGGATCTTCGTCCTCGCGCTCGCCCTCGAGCTGCCGTTGGTGTTCTTCCTCGCCAAGCAGCGGCGCGGCCGCGCGGTGCTCGCGTCGCTCGCGGCAAACGCGATCACCCACCCGGCGCTGTGGTTCTTCTGGCCGCGGCTCATGCCGTATACGGCGGCGGTCGTCTGCGGCGAGCTCTTCGCCGTCGGCGCCGAGGGCCTCGCGCTCGCGACGCTCGGCGGCCAGCGGCGACGCGGCTTCCTCATCGCGCTCGCGGCGAACGCCTACAGCTACGCGCTCGGCGAGCTGGTGATGCGCGGCATCGGCCCGGCGCTGTGGCGGTTCTGGGCGGGGCGTTAGTCGTCTTCGCGGACTCGTGGCGGGCCCAGGCGCTCGAGGATGGCGCGGACCTCGGTCGAGACCTCGAACTCCGGGTTGCCCTTGAGGAGGTAGAGCTCGAGCCACTTGCGCGCCGCGTCGGCCTCGCCGCGTTGGGCGTGGGCCATGCCGAGCGCGTGCCACACGTCGGGATCGTCGGGCGCTTGGCGGCGCGCGATCTCGCCCTGCTCGAGGGCGCCCTTCACGTCGCTCAGCATGCGCATGACGTGGCTGAGGTGCACGCGCGCGCCGAGGTAGCGCGGTGAGAGCGAAAGCGCCGCGCGATAGGCATCGCGGGCGGCCTCGAGCTCACCGCTCTCGAAGAGCGCGACGCCGAGCCAGTGGAACGCGTAGGGGTTCTTCGGCGAGACCTGCACGACCTTGCGCAGCGCGAGGATCGCCTCGACCACCTGCTCGTCGTGAATGAGCTCGACCGCGTCCTCGACCTCGCCCCAGTGCTTGGCGTCGACCGGGTCCAGCGCGTCGGGGCCCGACATCAGGTCGATGCGGCGGCGCTCTTCTTCGTCGTGCGCTTCGCGGGCGCGGCGCCCACGCGGCTCTTGCGGGCCTCGACCTTCTTCGCTGCGCGGCCCTTCTTCTTCGCCTGCGCCTTGCGGCGACGCATCTTCATCGAGTTTCGGCGGTCGAACTTACCCATGGGGGGCGTCATAGTCGCGACTGCGGGCCGTGTCGACCGCCGGGGTGGAGACGGCGTACCCTCCTCCCATGGACACCGCGAGCTTCAGCACCGCCTCCACGACCATCGAGTCCGTCCTCCGCAAGCTCGGCCTCGACCCGAAGACGGCGAAGGTCCGCGACGAGGAGGGCACCCGCGCCTGGGGCCTGCTGCGCGGGAGCGCCCAGGTGCTGTTGATGGTCAACGGAGCGGATGAGGGCGCTTGGGTCCGCGTCATCGCGCCGGTCACCAAGCTCCCCGCCGAGAAGGATCGCGCCGCGTTCTTCCTCAAGCTCCTCGAGCTCAACGCCCGCGCGATGCGCAACGCCTCCTTCGGCGTGCTCAACGACGGCGTGGTGATCGTGAGCGAGCGCCCGTCCGAGGGCCTCGACGCCAACGAGGTCGAGCAGATCCTCAAGCACGTCGGCGCGCTCGCCGACCACTACGACGACGAGTTCATCAAGGAGTACGGCGTCGCTCGGTAGGCCGTCGACTCGCCTGCCAGTGGCGACACACGCTCTGTACGCCGCAGCCCTCGCAGCGGACGGCGTCGCGCTTGGACGGGCAGCGCTGGGCCATGCCCATGTGACAGAGCGCGAAGTCGAAGCGCACCGGATCGGCCGGGTCGAAGCGGCGGAGCGCGGCGGTGATCTCCTCGGCGGTCTGCCAGGTCGCGGCGTTGCGATCGGTGAGGCCGAGGTTCTTCGCGAGCTTGTGGATGTGAACGTCCACCGGGATGAGCAGGCGCGCCGGATCGACGTGCTCGCGCCACAGCCCGAGATCGGCGCCGTTCGGTCCGCGGACCATCCAGCGCAGGAACAGGAGCAGGCGCTTGCAGCTCGAATTCGCGCGCGGATCGGGCAGGAGGTGGCGCGCGCTCCGGCGGTCCACCCGCGCGAGGCCGCCCGCTCGGATCGCGTCGACGAAGCGCGCCAACGCCTCTCGAAAGTCGTGCTCGGCGAGCTCTCGGCCGAACGCCGCGCCGAGCGAGCCACGCGCGCGCTGGACCGCCCGCGCCCCGAGGATCAGCTGCACGAGATCGTCGGCGACCCAGACCCGATGCTTCCACCCGACCAGGGAGCGCGCGAGCTTGCGCGCGTCGTCGGCCGCCCGCGCCGGCGCGGGACCCACCCGCTCGAGCGCGTCGGCGAGCTTGGCCCGCAACGCCTTGACGTTGCCGAAGGCGACCGAGCTCGCGATCAGCGCGACGAGCTCGACGTCGTGCGGGTCGGAGTAGCGCCGCACGTACTCCACCGGATCGGTCGCGACCCGCGCGCTCACGTCGCAGCGCAGAAGGACGTCCTCGAGCGCGCGCTGAACCCTTACAGCTTGGGCGGGTAGTCGAACTTCCATCGCTTGTCGGTGGCGCGGTCCCAGATCTCGAGCTTGTTGGGCCGATCGCTGTCGGGGATCTTCACGTCGACCGTGACGTTGAGGCCCTTCTCGTAGACCTCGGAGGCCTTGCTGTCGTCGTTGATCAGCGGGAAATCGAAGCGGATGCGCTCGATGAGCGTGGGGCCGGAGAACAGCTCGGCGGCGAACCGCCCCATGTGCCGCTCGACCGCTCCCTTCACCGGCAGCTTCTCGCGGCGCACCTTGCTGATCGAGACGACCCCCTTGTCGAACTTCACCGAGAGCACGAACACCGCCTCGGCCGAGAGCGGCGTGGGGTCGGGCGGGATCGGCTTGGGGGGCGGCGCGGCGTCGAGGAGCGGGGGGAGCGCGTCCTTCTTGGGGGGTGCAGCGTCGAGCTTGGGCTTGCCCGCGTCGAACGACGGCGGGATCGGGTTGGGCTTGAAGGTGTCGAAGTGCGCGTCGAACGCTGCGTCGGGCGTGGCGGAGGCCGCGTCGGTCGCGGCGAGCGGAATCGTGCCGAGCGCGAAGAGCGCCGGCGCCGACAGCACAACCACAGCCCGGATTAGACTTCGCATGCGAGCGCCTCTTCGAACCCACCGAGGCCGAGATCGCCGGCCAACCCAATGAGCTCGGGTGAGACGGGCGACGACGCCTGGATGATGCAATTCTTTGTCTCGATGCGCACCCGGGCGCAGTGCAGCGCGACCCGACCGAGGGTGAGCGACTTTCCGCTCGGAAGCGTGAGGCGCGGGGGGCCGCCGTAGGCGCGGTCCCCGACCAGGGGCGCCCCTGCCGTCGATGCGTGGACGCGCAGCTGATGCGTGCGCCCGGTGACCGGCGCGAGCACGAGGAGGGCGAACCGCCCCTGCTGGGCCACGACCCGAACCCGCGTCTCGGCGGGCTTTCCATCGGCCGCGGCACGGCGGAGCTTGGGGTCGCGCGCGCGACCGATCGGCCAGGTCCACGGCCCGGCCCCCGGCACCCCCGCGGCGATGGCCACGTAGCGCCGCTCGTACCGGCCCTCGTCCCGCGCGGTGGCGAGCGCTTCGCGGGCGCGCTCGTCGAGGGCGAACGTCACCACGCCCGACACCTCGCGATCGAGACGGCTCGTGGGATGGAGCGCGTCGCGCGAGAGGGAGAGCGCGCGCGCCGCGAGGTCGACGAGCGTCCCGCGCGCGCCGATCGTGTCCGGGATCGTCGGAATGCCCGCGGGCTTGTCGACGATCAGCACGCCGTCCCCGTGGTGGAGCACGAACGGCTCGGGCAGCGCGATCGCGTCGCGCGGCGGGTGCACGAGGAGCTCCTCGCCGGCATGGACTCGCTCGCCCTCGCCGAGCACGCGGCGACGTCCGCAGAACACGCGACCCTCGGTGATCGCGTCGAGGGCCTCGCCGAGCTGAGACAGGATCGCCCCGACCGTGGTGTCGGCCGGCGCCACGAAGCGCTTGCTCATCGCGCTTCCGCGGCGGGCGACTCGACCACGGGGCTCGCATCCGGCACGACCTCGACGACACCGCGGTGCCCGTCGAGTCGAACGATCGCGCCGTCGCGGAGCCTTTTTGTGGCGCCGCCGGCGTTGACGACGCAGGGCACGCCGAGCTCGCGCGCGACGATCGCGGCGTGCGACAGCGGTCCGCCGAGCTCGGTGACGACCCCGGCCGCGGCGAGGAACAGCGGCGTCCAGCCGACGTCGGTCGTGCGGGTGACGAGGATTTCGCCGGGCCGGAGCTTCGCGGCCTCGGCCGGCGAGCCGAGGACGCGCACCGGTCCGACGACGACGCCGGGCGCCGCGCCATGACCCTGCAGCACCGTCCCGCCGAGGGCCTCGAGTCGGACCGGGGACGGGCGACCGACGAACGTGGTCTCGGGATCGGGGCGCGCGAGATCGCGCGCGTACTCCGCGCGTCGCAGCTCGACGACGCGCGCGATCGCGCGGTTCTCGCCGCGCAGCACCGCCAGGATCTCGTCGACGGTGCAGAAGAACACCGCCGGGATCTCCCCGTGCGGCGAGAGCGCCGGCTCGCGACGCGACAGGCGCCGCTCGGCCTCGAGCGCCGCGACGCGGATCGCGCCGAGCACCCAGGTGACCCACGCCCGCATGCGCTCGCGGAGGCGCGCGAACTTGTGGCAGCGCGCGATGAGGTGGCGGAGCGCGGTGCGCTGCACGATGCCGAGCTTGCCCTCGACCGTGCGCGTCGCGTCGTCGGCGCGCGCGCCGACCTCGACCGTCTGCGGCGAGAACGAGCGGCCCTCGAGCCCGCGCCGGATGTAGAGCGCGAGGGTCGCGAGCGGGAACGACGCGTCCTCGCGCCAGCGCGGCGTCGCGAGCTCGGCCTCGCGGATGGCGCGGTCGCCGTAGGCGGCGATCCAACGCTCGAGCGCGTCGCGCGTGGGGCCGCGCGGGACGTCGACGATCCGCGTGACGCCGGCGAGGATGACGTCGCGCGCGACGGCGTCGGCGAGGGCGATCTCGGCGATGCGCGCGAGGGCGATCGTCGGCCGCGCGCTCTCGAGATCGCCGAGCCCCTTGCCCGCGCCGCCGGCCGTGAGATCGCCGGCGAGCTGCGTCGCGCTCGCCGGATCGACCCACCGCGCGAGCAGCGCGCGGAGCGCGACGAACGAGCCGAGCGCGTTGGACGCGCAGCTGAGCATCAACGCGCCGGTGCGATCGAGGAACCGCTGCAGATCGCGGAGCGTGGTGGCGACTCCGTCGTCGGTGAGGATCCCGAGGTCGAGCGCCTCGAACGCCGCGCGAGATCGGGTGGCCTCGCGCTCGTAGATCGTCAGCTCGCTGTCGAGGCGGGCCTGTTCGCGCAGGGCGCGCGTCGCGGTGAACGGCAGCCGCGCGTAGAAGCCCTTCTTGGAGACGCCCTCGACCTGGCTCTGCAAGAGGTCGACGGCGGCGCCGCCCCCGAGCTCGAGGAGCGTGGCTGGATCGAGGCCGGGCACGCTCGCGGCGACGCGCATGAACGCCGTGAGGTTGAGGTAGAAGCGCCCCTGCACGCTGGCCACGAGCTTGGTGCCGCGCGGGACCACGGCGCCGAGCGCCGCGAACGCGCGCCGGAAGCCGAGCTCGGAGAAGTTCGCGGCGACCGACCACGTGAGCGGCGTGGCCACGCCGGGCAGAGCTTCGGCCAGGTTCGCGCACGACCACACCGTCGTCTCGTCGCCGCCCTCGGGGAGGCCGGTGTCGACGACCGGGCGAGCCTGCAGCATCCACAGCGTCTCTGCGCCGTCGATCGCCAGCTCGACCTCCCACGGCCCGGGACCGAGCGTTGCGAGGCGCGCGCACGCGGCCGACAGGTCGTGGACGCTCTTGGGCGAGAGCGCCGGACGATCGCGGCGCGCCTCGGGGATGTCGTTGGCGGTCGGGCCCGAGGGGCCGACCACGAGCGAGCGCGCCTTGTGCGCGATCGTCTGCTCGACGACGCGCGTCTCCTCGGCCGGGGGCGCGTCGTCGCGCGGGATCGGCGCGTGGATGCGGAGCACGTCGGGCGAGGCGACGCCGCTGACGACCGGCGCACCGAGGCCGTAGGTGGCGTTGACGAGGATCTCCACGCTGCGCGTGGACGACTGGCCGAGCGGCGCCTCGGTGGCGATGGCGACGCCGCTCGCGACCGCCGGCACGATCACCTGAAGGATCACCGCCATCGAGGCGTGGTGAATCCCGCGACGCTCGAGGTAGGCGAGGGCGCGCGGCAGCAGCAGCGACGCCCACACCTCACGGAGCGCGTCGGCGATCTCGCCCGCGCCGCGGACGCCGAGCCGGGTGGTGGCGAGACCGGCGAGCGAGCCCGCGGCGGAGTCCTCGCAGGTGGCGCTGGAGCGGACCGCGAGGCCCCACGGCGCGTGCGGCGCGAGCTCGGACCAGATCCGCGCGATCTCGGCCTCGAGCCACGACGGCAGCCGCGCCTCGCGGAGGCGGCCGTGCGCCTTGCCCGCGCGCTCCATGCCCTCGCGGGTGCCGGCGAGGCGGAGCAGCGTGCGCACGTCGTGTCCCGGCGGCAGCACGTCGCGCGCGATCGCGTCGAAGATCTCGGAGGGGAGGATGCGCGCGTCGGGGACCGCGAACCCGTTGCGGACGAGCCACACCAGGCGCGAGCCCTTGCCGCCGAGCGCCGTCGCGGACGGGTCGATCCGCGGACGCGACCTCCGCACGCGCGACGGCCGATCGCCGGACGCGCGCAGCTCCGACGCGGAGGCGAGCTCCGAGAGCGAGAGCAGATGAGGAACGTCTTCGGAGTCGCGCACGGCACCGGCAATATGCCACGGCTGGCGGCGTGAAAGTCCGGCCGCATGAGCTGCCGAGCGATATTGCACGGCGGCTAGACAACGCGCGGCGGAAGCACCAGAGTCCCGGCCTCGTGTCCGACGATTCGCCCCGCTGCCGCTGCGGCCACACCCGTTCCCACTACATGGTCACGGCCGACCCGAAATACGGTTTCTGGCAGCTGTTCGTGGTGTCGATGGGCATCTCGCAGAAGCCCCACCGCATCGATTACCTCTGCCGTCGCTGCGGTCAGGTGTTCGACACCACGACGGACGTGAGCGACTACGCGCAAGACGATCGCTGAGCGGGCGAATTCCCCCACCGGCAGCGCCCGGACGGCCGAGATCAGGCGCTCGTGCGACGCGAGGTGACGCCCAGCGACGCTCGCGGTACCACCGCAGACCGCTCGTGAGTTACCTCGTCCTTGCACGTAAGTGGCGTCCGCAGACCTTCGAGGACCTCGTCGGTCAGGAGCACGTCTCGCGCACGCTCGGCAACGCCATCCAGCAGGGCCGCGTCGCGCACGCGTTCCTGTTCACGGGCGTCCGCGGCGTCGGCAAGACCACGAGCGCGCGCATCCTGGCGAAGGCGCTCAACTGCGTGAACGGCCCCACGGCGACGCCCTGCCTCGAGTGCTCGCCCTGCAAGGAAATCGCCGCCGGCGTCGACGTCGACGTGCAGGAGATCGACGCCGCGTCCCACACCGGCGTCGACGACGTCCGCCGGATCCAGGAGTCGCTGCCGTACCGGCCCGCGCGCGATCGCTTCAAGATCCTCATCGTCGACGAGGTGCACATGCTCTCGGGCAACGCGTGGAACGCGTTCCTCAAGACGCTCGAGGAGCCGCCGCCGCACGTGAAGTTCATCTTCGCGACGACCGAGGTTCACAAGGTCCCGATCACGATCCTTTCGCGCTGTCAGCGGTTCGATTTCAAGATGATCGCCGCAGCCCGCATCGCCGAGCGGGTGCGCCACATCCTGTCGGTCGAGAAGATCCACGCCGACGAGGCCGCGATCCAGCTCGTCTCGCGCGAGGCCGCGGGCTCCATGCGCGACGCGCTGTCGATCCTCGATCAGGTCATCGCCTTCGGCGGCGACAAGCTCGTCGGCGACGAGGTCGCCAAGGTGCTCGGCGTGGCCGACCGCGCCGCGCTGCACGGGCTCGCGAGCTCCATCGTCGAGGGCCGCGCCGCCGATGCGCTGCGGCAGATCGAGCGCCTCGCGGCCGGCGGCTTCGACCTCGTGCACGTCGCGCGCGATCTGCTCCGTCGCTGTCGCGATCTCGTGGTCGCCCGGGTCGTCCCCGACCCCGAGCCGCTGCTCGATCTCGCGGACGCCGAGCTCGCCGACGTCAAGGCGCTCGCTGCCGCCGCCGAGCCGGACGACCTCGCGCGCATCTTCCAGGGCATGTCGCGCGCGATGGACGAGCTCGCCAAGGCGCAGAACCCTCGGCACGCGCTCGAGATGGCCGCGGTGCGGCTCGCGCGACGTCCGCCGCTCATCCCCGTCGATTCGCTCCTCGAGCGGCTTTCGGAGCTCGAACGCAAGCTCGGTGGGGGCGGTGGCGCACCCCGTCCGCCGACCGGCGGCCAGCGCCCGCCGACGACGCCCACCACCCCCCAGCGCCCGCCGCCGGCGAGCGCAGCCCCGCCCCCGGTGGCCTCGGCGCCGCAGCAGATGCCCCCGCAGCAGATGGCCCCGCAGCAGATGCCCCCGCAGCAGATGGCCCCGCGGGGCGCGGCCAGTGCGGCACGCGCCATCGCCCCCGACGCGTCGTCGATCGTGGCCACGGTCGTCGGCCCGGTCGTGCAGCCGGACGGCATCCTCACGCCCTCGGTCGTCGAGCGCGTGCGCGCGGTGGCGGCTCGCCTTCGGCAGGAGCGGGCCACCTGGGGCTCGCTCCTCGAGCACGGCGTCATCGTCCGCTGCGACGGCGAGGCGCTCGAGATCGCCTATGAGAAGCGGTCCTTTCTCGCGGCGCAGCTCGGAGACCCCCAGATCGGCGACGCGTTCACCCGCGCCACCAAGAACGAGCTCGGCGCCGCGGCGCGGTTTGTCCTCTGCGAGGGCGGGCTCTCCGGTCGCACCCTGGCGCAGCTCTCGAGCGAGCAGAGGTCGCAGGCGATGGACGCGGCGCGCCGTGAGGCGATCGCGCACCCCG
The DNA here is from genome assembly GCA_022843175.1 of Deltaproteobacteria bacterium. Classification (GTDB taxonomy): domain Bacteria; phylum Myxococcota_A; class Polyangia; order Polyangiales; family JADJMO01; genus JALHOE01. Next base: position 15,347 of record JALHOE010000051.1, on the reverse strand, counting down.
CCGTACAAGACGCGATCTCGATTTTCAAAGCCGAAGTGCGGAACGTGAAGCTCCCCAACGACGACTGAGTGAGGTTGCCATGTCGAACATGAACGAGCTGATGCGCCAGGCTGCGCGCGTACAGCGCAAGATCGCCGCCATCCACGAAGAGATGAAAGCCAAGGAGTGGACGGCCAAGGTCGCCGGCGACCGCGTCGCCGCCACCGTCACCGGCGAGCGCAAGGTCGCGCGCATCGAGGTCGACGAGGAGTTCTACAAGGGCGAGGACCGCGAGGTCGTGCTCGACTCGATCGCCGCGGCGATCAACGCGGCCCACGAGATCTGCGAGAAAGAGGTCGAGGCCGAGGTCGCCAAGGCCACCGGCGGTCTCAAGATCCCCGGCCTCACCGGCTGATGTTGCCGCGTCACGCGCGGATCGTCGCGCGTCTCCTCGAGCGACTCCCCGGCGTCGGCGAGCGGACGGCTGCGCGCTACGTGCTCCACCTCTTGGCGGCGGAGCCCGCGCTGTCGCTCGCGCTCGCCAAGGCGCTCGAGGAGCTGCACGAGCGCGTCCGCCCCTGCGAACGCTGCGGCAACCTCGCCGAGGTCGAGCCCGGCGCCCCGGCGTCGCCGTTGCTGTGCGAAGTGTGCGCCGACTCGCGCCGCGACCCCACCCTGCTCTGCGTCGTCGCGCGCGTGCAGGATCTCTCGGCCATCGAGCGGAGCGGCGCGATGCGTGGCCGCTACTTCGTGCTCGGCAAGCTGGTCTCGCCGCTCGAGGGCGTCGGTCCGGACGATCTACCCCTCGACCTCCTCAAGCAGCGCATCGTCGACGAGGGCATCCGCGAGGTGATCGTCGCCACGCCCCCGTCGGTCGACGGCGAGGCGACAGCGCTGCTCCTGTCGCGCGAGCTCGCGACGACCGGCGCGGCGGTCTCGCGGATCGCGAGCGGCGTGCCCCACGGCAGCGACCTCGAGTTCGCCGACCAGGTCACCCTCGGTCGCGCGATCGCCGGGCGGCGGTAGTCGCGATGCGAGGGGGGCTCGTCGCGTTGATCGCCTCGCTCGTCGCCTGCGACGCGGCGCTCGGGATCGAGGTGCTCCCGCGCTCCACGGGCCCGGGGCCGATCCCCTACGCGGCCCCCGCATGCGCGACCTGCGCTGCGCAGTCCTGCATGGCAGAGCGGGCGCTCTGCGCGGACGACGACGCCTGCGATCCGCTTCAGCGGTGCGTCGCGCGCTGCCCACCGAACGACGCGCACTGCCGCATGCTGTGCGAACGCGCGGCGCCCATCGCCGCCGCCGGCAAGGCCTTTCGCGCCCTCGATTTCTGCCTCCGCGGCCGGTGCACCGAGCCGTGCCTCGGCGTCGCGGGCCTCGGCGCGATCTTCGGGCCCGGGTGCGCGTGCCTCGACGCCCCGTGCGGCACCGAGACCCTCGCGTGTCTTCGCGCCGGGACCCCCGAGAAGACCGGCGCCTGCGAGCGCGGACTCTCCTGCATCGCGCAGAGCGGGCTCGACCCGGACCACGCCCAGGAGTGCCTGCTCGGCACCCAGATCAACAGCGAGGTCAACGATCTGCGCCGCTGCTGGTCGACGACGACCTGCCCGTCCTGCCCGTTCGCCAAGGGCGGCGCACTCGAGTGCGTCGGTCGCTACCGCTGGCAGCTGCCGTCGAAGCCGAGGATCCGGTTCGACATGAACGTCACGAGCTTCGACAACGCGCGCAATCCGGTGCCGGGCGTCACGGTCCGCGCATGCAACGCAGGGAGCTGCGCCAACTGCACCGCGCCAATCGTCAGCGACGTCACCGACGAGAAGGGCAACATCACGCTCGAGCTCCCGACGGGGGTGACCGGGTTCGGCGGCTGCCTCACCCTCAACAAACCGGGGCTCGTCCCGATGATCGTCCACCCCGGCTTTCCGCTGGTGCGCGACATCACCTTCGGCATGTTCGTGGTCGAGGCGGTGAACCTTCCGGTGCTCGGCAAGCTGCTCGGCACCGACACCATGGCCGACCGCGGTCACCTCATCTCGATCGCCGCCGACTGCGTGAACACCCCAATCGCGGGCATGCGCGTCGCGGTCGAGCCGACCGACGCGGCGGTGCGCTCCGGCCGCTTCATCAACAACACGCTCGACACAATGGTCAAAGAGACGGGCTCGCTGGGGACGACCCTCTTCGTGAACCTACCCCCGCGCGCGACCCCACCTTCGCTGGTGTCCGCCTACCATGGCGACCGCCTGATCAGCCGCAACTACGCGGTGATCGTGCCGGGCACGATCACCGTGCTCTTCAGCGTGCCACGCACCACCGATTAACTAGCCGGCGGAGCCGAGCCGCCCCTCGCTCGCGTGATACGCTGCGCCGTCTGCCGTGCAGCTCTCGGTCGGAACGGTCATTGGTGGGCGCTACCGCCTCGATCACCTCCTCGGTGAGGGGGGAATGGGCGCGGTCTGGGCGGCGACCCACACGATCACCGGAGGGCGCGTCGCGCTCAAGTTCATCAAGGGCGCCGCCGAGAGCGATGAGAACCGCAAGCGCTTCCTCCGCGAGGCGCGCGCGACGACGCTGGTCGAGCACCCCAACGTCGTCACCATTCGGGACCTCTTCGACCACGAGGAGACGCCCGTCATCGTCATGGATCTCCTCCACGGCGAGACGCTCGCGTCGCTGCTCATGCGCGAGGGCAAGCTCCCCCTCGGCGACGCCGCGCGGCTGATCCTCCCGGTGATCGCCGCGGTCGGCGCGGCGCACGAGGCCGGTCTCATCCACCGCGACCTCAAGCCCGAGAACGTCTTCCTCTCGCGCGGCACGCAGGGCGAGGTCGTGCGCGTGCTCGACTTCGGCGTCGCCAAGCTCGTTCGCCACGACATCGACGAGTTCGCGTCCACCGCCGTCACCCAGAGCGGCAGCGTGATCGGGACGCCCGCGTACATGGCTCCCGAGCAGCTCTTCGGCGAGAAGGACCTCGACTACCGCGTCGACATCTGGTCGCTCGGCGTGATCCTCTTCGAGATGCTCGCCGGCAAGCGTCCGATCGAGGGCGACAACTTCGGGCAGCTCGCCAAGCGGATGCTCACCAAGCAGGTGCCGCTGATCACCGACGAGCGCCAGGACCTGCCCGAGGACGTCGTGGCGTTGATCACTCGCATGCTCGCGCGCGAGCGCGAAGACCGCCTCCGCGACCTGCGAGAGGCCGCGACGGTCCTCGCCCGCCATGGCTCGGTCGCGCGCCCGAGCTTCGGCGCGCCGCGCCTGCGCCCGGTCGAGGAGTCGGGCGAGGGGCGCGTGATCGTCGGCACCGGGACCGATCCGAACGCGCGCACCATGGCCGGTCCGCGCTCGACCGATCCCACGGCCGAGACGCTCCTCGCGAAATCCACGCCGCGCCACGAGACCGCCACCGCGCACGTCACCTCGATGCGCTCGGCCCCGCGCTCGTGGGTCGGCGTCGGCGCTGCCGTCGTCGTGCTGCTCGGCGTCGGCGTCGCGGCCATCCGCTTCCTCCCCGGCGCAGCGCCGACCGCGCCCCCGCCGATCCCGGCGGTCCCCCACGCGGTCGCCTCCCCGATCGTCGTCCTGCCCGCCGCCTCCCCGTCGCCCTCGTCGCTGCCGCCGGCGCCCCCGCCCACGGTGGTGGCCTCGGCGCCCCCGAGCGCGCCCGCGACGGTGAAGCCGGGGACCAAACCGCCAAAGTTGATTCCGAGCGCGACAACGCCGATCGTTGCATCCGTGACCGCGCTCCCCCCGCCTCCCCCGAGCACCACCGCGACAACCGGCTCGGGCCTCGTGACCAAGCCTCCGTTCTGATGCGCGCGCTGTGGCTGCTCACCGTCGCCTGGCCCCTGGCCGGCTGCGACGTGGTCCTCGGCGTGAAGGACCTTCCTCGCGCCCTCGAGGCCGCCGACGCGGGCGAGGACGTCGGGCCGCCGATCAGCCCCTCGTGCGTGGCCTGCGAGTCGCAGGCGTGCACCGACGAGCGCGCCGCTTGCACCCGCGACCCCGCGTGCAACTCGCTCTACAAGTGCCTGCGCAGCAAGTGCGCGCCCGGCGATTTGGTGTGCCGCGCGCAGTGCGAGCAGAGCAACGACGTCGCCGCCAGGAGCCCCGCCTACAGTCAGTTCGATCTCTGTCGGCGGAAGTCGTGCGCCGCCGACTGCTACGGCGGCGAGGGGTTCGGCGCCGCGCTCAACGCTTCGTGCAAGTGCATGGACGCGCACTGCGCGCGCGAGATGCTCGCCTGCGTCACCTCTGGCGTGGCGGACAAGAAGGCGCCGGGTGCGTGCGAGCGCAGGCTGGCGTGTCTCGCGCAGCAGCCGAACCCCGACGGGTTCATCGACTGCGAGGGCCAGCACGGCGCCGCCGCCGAGTTCAACGCGCTCTTCGACTGCATGCGCAAGGCGAGCTGCACCGACGTCGCCACCAAGAAGCAGTGCCCGCTCGGCGACGGCGAGCTGACCTGCACGCGCAGCTTCGTCTATGGCCGCTCTCGCGCGCCCGAGGTCGCGTTCACGCTCGGGGTAGAGGACTTCGAGGGCAAGGGCGTGGCCAACGCCAAGGTCACGGCGTGCACCCCGCCGCTGTGCAACAAGGGCTGCATGGGCGTCAAAGGCGAGACCGACGCGACGGGCCGCGTCACCCTCGCGCTGCCGATGACCAACGGCGGCTTCGACGGCTGCGTCCAGGTCATTCCCCCGAGCGTGTACATGCCGATCAACGTGATGACCGGGCGGCGCATCCACGTGAACGAGGCGCACCTCGAGACCCTCGCGCTGCAGGAAGACCTCTTCTCGCTCTATGCGGTGCAGGCCGGCGTCGACCTCATCCCCGGCCGCGGCCACGTGATCCTCACCGTGCACGACTGTCTGTGGGGCCGCGTCGCGGGCGCCTCGCTCAACGAGCTGCCGGGCGCGAAGCTCGCCTATCTCGACGGCGTGAACGTGATCCCCGGCGGCACGATGACCAGCACGACGGGCGCCGCGGCCTACGTCAACGTCCAGCCGGGGTCTCATGAGCTCACCGTGACGCGCGGGGGGGAGGTCATCGCTCGGCAGACCATCACGGTGCACGCCGGCGAGCTCACCGACGCGAACATCTATCCGCTTCCCAAGTAGCGCCGTACCATCGCGCGATGCGTCCCGGAGTCCTGCTCGTCGCGCTCGCCCTCGCCGCCACGCCGGCGCTCGCCACGGCCGATGGCGGCGGCGGCGCCGATAAGGTCGCGGTCGCCCGCGCGGCCTTCGAGAAGGGTGCCGCCTTCGCCTCCGAAGAGCGCTGGGGCGACGCGCTGGCCGCGTTCTCCGAGTCCGCCGCGCTGCGCCCGCACGCGACCACCACGTACAACATCGGCTACTGCGAGCGCGCGCTCGGTCGCGCGGTCCGCGCGCGCAAGAACTTCGCGCTCGCCCTCGCGCAGGACCAGGCCGCCAACGGCGCCGAGCTCACGCCCGAGCTGCGGGCGGCGTCGAAGAAGTACCTCGAAGAGGTCCGGAGCAAGATCGCGACGCCCACCTTCATCGTGCCTCCCTCGGTGACGGTCACCGTCGACGGCCGCCCGCTCGAGGCCGCCGACGCCGGGCTGATGCTCGCCGGCACGCGCCCGCCGGGCCCGGGCGAGAAGGTCCCCTCGGGCCATTTCGTCGTCGAGGTCGACGCCGGCGCACACGAGATCGTGATCGTCGCGCCCGACGGCCGCAACAAGGTCGCGCACGAGTACTTCCCCGCCGGCACCACCAAGGACGTGACCCTCGAGCTACCGCCGCTGCCCCCGCCGGTGCTCGTCGATCACGGCCGCGCGCGACGCACCGCCGGCTACATCCTCGGCGCGGCAGGCATCGTGGGCCTCGGCGTCGGTGGCTACTTCGGGCTCGCCGCGCGCTCCACCTGGTCGGACGCCAAGGAGAAGTGCCCCGCGCGCGCGAGCTGCTCCGACCAGGCCGTGCAGCTCTCGACCGACGCGCGCAAAGAAGCCAACATCGCCACCATCGCCTTCGTCGCGGGCGGCGCGGCCATCCTCGGCGGCGCCATCCTCATCCTCGCCGGCGCGCCCCCCACCGAGCGCCCGCGCCTCGGCGCGATCATCGATCCCCGCGGCACCGCGTTCCTCTCGTGGTCGGGGTCGTTCTGATCAGGGAGGGTCGAGCGTGAGCGTGCCGAAGGCCTCGGGGACGTGGAAGTTGGGCTTCTTCGTCCGCGGCGGGCGCCACGCGAGGTAGTGGCGCGGGTCCTTGCCCTCCATGCGGTAGAGGCCGAGCGGGAACGACGCGCCGGGCTTGAACGCACCGACGATGTCCTTCGCGGTGAGCGCGAGCTCGAGGACGACCGTCTTGTCGCGGGCCGTCGCGAGCTGCAGGCCGGACGACCACGCGACGTCGCTCTTCTTGTTGTCGATCGAGAGATCGAGGAAGTGCCCCTTGGGCCCGACCTCGATCTCGAAGTAGCTCTTGGGCGAGCCGGGCGTCGTATCGAGGAAGATCTCGGCGCAGTCCTCGGCCCACAGCTTCTCGCGCTCGATGTCGATCGGCTTGCTCACGTCGGTGTTGCTCGCGGCGCCCTCGAGCTCGAAGAGCACGTAGAGCGCGTCCTTGCCCCACACGAACCGGGCGCGCGTCTTGATGCCGGTGTCGACGCCGGCGTAGTCGGTCGTCCACTCGACCGGCTGCGCGCGGGCCCAGACGGGCTCGTCGGCGCGCCCATCGATCGCGATCTTGTCCGCACCGAGCGGAGCGGCGTGCGCGCCAGCCCCCGTGCCCGCGCCCGCGCCAGCCCCCGTGCCCGTGCCCGTGCCCGTGCCCGCGCCCGCGCTCGTGATCACAAACGAAGGCATCCCCACGAAGTGAGCCGGCCGGGGCGAATCGAGCACCGCCGCGCCGTCGCCCTCGACCTGCACGCTGGCGAGGTCGATCCCGAACCGCTTCGCCGCGACCTCGATCAGGGGTGACGACCGGTGGCCGCCGAGCTCCTTCGCCAGGTCGTCACGGTCCCACAGGCCGAGCACCCTCGAGCCGACCTGGTCGACCAGCACCGGATTGGTGCCGCCGATCGCGAGCTTCTCGGCGGTGGGCGTGAGCTTCTGAAAGCCGTCGCCCCCCATCGCCGGCGCGGCGTCGGCGAGCACGACGTGGGGCGCCTCGACCTCGAGCACGTCGGCGATGCGCTCGGCGAAGGTCTCGAGCGCGGAGACGTAGAGCGCGCGATCGTCTTTGTTCTTGAGCCAGTCGTTGAGCTCGCGGTGCATGCGCCACTTCTGGCGGAACGCCGGCGACGCGTCCGACAGCATCACGGTGCCCTGCATGCCCTTCACCGACATCGACACGACGCCGAACCGATGCGCCTTCACCTTCGGGATCGAGATGAACAGCCCGTGCTCGAGGTGCTCGGCCAGCAGCTTCGGCATGAGCAGCGTGGGCACCTTCGTCGCGCCCATGCCGGTGACCACCAGCGGCTTGCCGGGTTGGCCGTCCATGGTGTCGAACACGCCGTCGTCGTCCATGGCGAGGAGCGCGACCCCCTCTTGTTTGGTCATCGCGGCGTAGCCCGACACGTCGACGAGCTTGAGCCAGTCCTTGTGCGTCGCGCCCCACCCCTCGGCGACGGTGATCTTGGTGTGCCCGCGCTTCTTGAGGCAGTGAATCACGCCGCGCACGAACGCCGGATCGGTGATGCGACCACGGAGGCCGTCGTCGCCGTTGTTCTTGGCCGGGTCCTTGAACCAATCGAACCCGCCGAGGTTCGGCTTGAGGAGGATCGGCGTGTCTGCGCTCCGCTTCGGCACGACGGCCTCGCAGATGCGCTCCCCGAGCGCGGCGGGATCGTCGCCGCGCAGCATGGTGACCGGCGCGTGGTCGGCGCGCAGCCGAGCGACGTTCTTCTTGCGGAGCGCAGCGCCGTCGACCTTGCCGCCGACGTGGATCGCGCCCGCGTCCTCGTAAATCGGAGAGGCGCGCGTGACCGCGTCGACGGCGGCGTCGACGCTCGATGGGGACGCGGTCGCGGTCGCGGTCGCGGTCGCAGCCACCGACGTCTCGGCCGCGCCGTCCCTGGTGCGCGGGCACCCCGCGAGGAGGAGCAGGAGCAGCCGCGACCTCATCGCGCGTCCCCCGCATCGCCCGCGTCTGCGGTGGTCTCGATCAGGTCGACCTCGGCGCTCGCATCGCGCTTACACCACACCGCCGCGGCCTCCTCGCGCTTGATCAGACGGGGGGTGTGGTCGATCGTGGAGACGACGCCGAAGCGGCAGGTCGCGCGCGCGATGACCACGCCCGCCGACAGGGGATCCTTGGCGCTCCGGCTGATGCACTGGATGAACCCCTCGCTCGACGGAACGTACCCGTCCCCCTCGCACATTCCCGCGTCGAGGAGCGGCGCATCGAGGAGGCTCTCGAACGAAGCGAGGAGCGCGAGCGGGCGCTTGGGCGGATCGCAGAGCTGCGTCTTGGCCGTGCTCTCGTCGACGATGAGGGTGACGGGCTCGGAGACGCAGCCGCGCGCGCACGGCGCGACGTCGCGGTACACGCACGTCGGCCCCCCGTCGGTGTGCTCGCCGGTGGTGGTCTGCACCTTCCCGCCGTGGCAGCGATAGCGCCCGACCGCGCACGGCTCGGCGAGTCGCGGGTCGAGTCCCCCCTTGGGCGGCACCCAGTCCGGGGGATGAAGGGCGCGATAGGCGAAGAAGCCTGCGGCGCAGGTGATCGCCAACGGGATCGACCAGAAGATCAGGTCCTTGGTCTCGATCCGCCGCGTCACGCGCGCATGATAATCGCGCTCCTCGAGGGCGCGAGACCGTTCAGCTCTCGATGAACGACTTCAGCTGCTTGCTGCGCGAGGGGTGGCGCAGCTTGCGAAGCGCCTTGGCCTCGATCTGCCGGATGCGCTCGCGGGTGACCTCGAAATCCTGGCCCACCTCTTCGAGCGTGTGGTCGGACTTCTCGCCGATGCCGAAGCGCATGCGGAGCACCTTCTCCTCGCGCGGCGTGAGCGACTTGAGCACGCGACGGGTCTGCTCCGCGAGGTTCATGTTGATGACCGCCTCGCTCGGGCTGACCACCGACTTGTCCTCGATGAAGTCGCCGAGATGGCTGTCCTCTTCCTCGCCGATCGGGGTCTCGAGGGAGATCGGCTCCTTCGCGATCTTGAGGACCTTGCGGACCTTGTCGAGCGGGAGCTCCATCTTCTCGGCGATCTCTTCGGGCGTCGGCTCGCGACCGAACTCTTGCACGAGGTAGCGCGAGGTGCGGATCAGCTTGTTGATCGTCTCGATCATGTGCACCGGGATGCGGATGGTGCGCGCCTGATCGGCGATCGCGCGGGTGATGGCCTGGCGGATCCACCACGTGGCGTAGGTGCTGAACTTGTAGCCGCGCTTGTACTCGAACTTGTCGACGGCCTTCATGAGGCCGATGTTCCCCTCCTGAATGAGGTCGAGGAACTGGAGGCCGCGGTTCGTGTACTTCTTGGCGATGGAGACCACGAGGCGAAGGTTGGCCTCGACGAGCTCGGCCTTCGCCTTCTCGGCGTGACGCTCGCCCTCGCGGATGTCGTGGTAGGTCGCGCGCAGCTCCGTGATGTCGACCTGGAGCTCCTCTTCGACGATTTTGAGGTTCTTGGCAGCGGTGCGCAGCGTGGTCTCGATCTCGCTGAACTCCTCGACCGAGAGGCCGATCCGCTTGGCGTACTTCCGCTCGAGGACCCGGTTGCCCTTGGCCTCGCGGACCATCTTCTTGATGTCGTCCTCGCTGAGGCCCGTGCGCTTCTCGAGCTCGCTCGCGTGGGCGCGCGCGCGCTCGACGCGCTGAATGACGCTCTTCAGCTTCCCGACGACCTTGTCGATCGTCTTCTTGTTGAGACGCATCTCCTCGAGCGTCTCGACGAGCTCGGTCTTCTCTTTGTCGAGCGCGTCGTTCATGTCGCGCTTGCCGATCGTCCCCTCCTGGTGGGCGGCGCGCAGGTCGGTCATCTTCTTCTCGAGGCGCCGGACCTTCTCGATCGCCTTGATGATGCGACGGTCGGCCTCTTCCTCGTCGAACTGCTGGTCGTCGTCCTCGCCGTCGCGAATGAGCTCCTTGACGCGGATTTTGCCCTTCTTGAGCTTCTCGCCGAGATCGATGATCTCGCGGACCGCGATCGGCGAGCCGAGGATCGCGTTGAGCACGCGGTGCTCGCCGTCCTCGATGCGCTTGGCGATCTCGACCTCGCCCTCGCGGGTGAGCAGCGCGACGCTGCCCATCTTGCGGAGGTACATGCGGACGGGGTCGTTCGAGCGGGAGTAGATGTCGTCGGCGGACTCCTGGGTCTCTTCGCGGCCGACGTGGACGATCGCCTTCTTCTCCTCGCTCTCCGCGGTGGCGAGGGACTTGGGCGAGATCTTCACCTGCGTGGCGGCGTCGACGATTTCGATGTCCTCGTCCCCGAGCATCGACATGACGTCGTCGATCTGGTCGGCGGAGACGACGTTGGCGGGGAGGGCGTCGTTGACCTCTTCGTACGTGAGGTAGCCCTTCTGCTTCCCCATATCGATGAGTTGCTGGACGCCGTCCTTACGCTCGGGCTTCTTCATCGTTGACGTTCCCCTGTTCATTCAGGCGATTTCTTGACACGGCAAGCGAGAGCACAAGGCCCCGCGCGAGGCCAAAAAAGGAATCAATCAGTTGTTTCCCAGCGAGAGCTCGCGGGCGCTCTCCATCAACACCGACTTCAGGCGGGCCTTCTCGGTCGAGAGGGCGATCGCGCGGTCGAAGTCGCCGGCGGACTCCGCCTGCTGGACCTCGCGTTCGATCTCTCGGTATCGCGCGGTGGCTTGCGACTTCTCGAGCTTCAAGCCGATCTCACGCACCACACGTCGAACGATCAAAGGGTCCGGTCTCCCGTCGGCTGACGCTTCGCTTACACCGGTTTGTGGGCCCAGGGAGGGGTCCACCAGCTTTGCGGCGGCGAACTCTTGGATCGAAGCCGGGAGGTGCGCAAGGAGTGCGGGGCCGTCCAGAGGCCGATTTTCGCGGCGCGAATTTCGCATTTCCTCCCGGAGGGCGACGACCGCGAACGTCCAATCGCCGGTCACCAGCGCAAGCGATTCTTGTACCTCGGGCTCCTCGAGCAGCTCGGGGCAGGTGAGCAGGGCCTCGAAGATCGCGCGCGACAGCCCGTCTTCCTCGGTGAGCGGGGCCTGACCGGTCGTCTTTTGTTCAGCCCTTCCGGGCGCGATCTCCGCGCCGCGCAGGAGCCTCCACAACGCCCCCGGCTCGATGCCGAGGCGGTTCGCGGCGCGCTTGGCGAGGACCTCTCGGAACGCGAGGTCCTGGTCCTCGAGGATCGGCCGGATCGCCTGGAGCGCGGCTTGCTTCGCGGCGAGGTTGGCGCCCTCGCCGATCGGCTCGCACACGTCGTCGACCAAGATCTCGTCGAGCGCGCGGGCGTTCTTGAGGACGCTCTTCATGGCCTCGACGCCCTGGTTACGGAGGAACTCGTCGGGGTCCTTGCCGGAGGGGAGCCGCGCCGCGCGCGCCGAGAGGCCCACGGTCTTGCAGGTGTCGCGCGCGGCCCGGGTGGCCTTGCGACCGGCGGAGTCGGCGTCGAAGAGCAGCACGATCGCGGGCGCGAACCTGCGCAGGAGCCGCGCTTGGTCCTCGGTGAACGCGGTGCCGAGGGGAGCGACGGCGTTCTCGATGCCACGCGCGTGCAGCGCGACGAGGTCGAAGTTGCCCTCGACGATGACCGCCTCGCCGCGCGCGCGGATCGCGTTGCGACCCTGGAACAGGCCGAACAGCGTCTGGCCCTTGGCGTAGATCGTGGACTCGCGGGAGTTGACGTACTTGGGCGGCGGACTCGAGGGCTCGCGAGCGCCCTCGGGCGTGGGGAGAATGCGACCGCTGAACGCCACCACCCGCCCCTGCACGTCCTTGATGGCGACGAGCAGGCGATGGCGGAAGGCGTCGTAGAAGGTGCCGTCGTCGCGGGAGGCGATGAGGCCGACCTGCTGGGCTCGCGCGGGCGACACGCCCTGTTGGCGCAGGAAGCGAACGAGCGCGTCGCCGCCGTGCGGCGCGTAGCCGATGCCGAACGACGCGAGGATCGGCCGCATGTCGCTCTCGTAGGAGAGCCCGCGCTTGTCGAGCTCCGCCCGCGCCATGTGGCTCTGCGGGTGCTCGAGCAACATGCGCTCGAAGAACGAGCAGGCGAGGGCGTTGACGGCGTAGAGGTCGTCTTTGTCCTTGCGGGCGCGGTCCTCGGCTTGCCGGTCGTGGTTCGAGCGCTCGTCGACGATCTCGACCCCCGCGCGCTCGGCGAGGCGCTTGACCACCTCGATGAACGAGAGGCCCTCGCTCAGCTCGACGAACTTGAAGACGTCTCCCGAGACCTTGCAGCCGAAGCAGTAGAACAGCTGCTTGTCGGCGCTGACGCTGAAGGACGGCGACTTCTCCTGATGAAAGGGGCAGAGGCCGGTGTGGGAGCGGCCGCGCTGGGTGAGCTTCACCGACTCGCCGATGACGGCGACGATGTCGACGCGGCTACGAATGCGGTCGATCGTGTCTCGCCCGATCATCGATACGACTTCCCCCCGGAGCAACTCGGACTAGAAGCGCATACGGGTGGTGTCAAGGTGATGACCGAGCGTCCTTCGGCACGATCGTTGATAGTGATCCGAAGAGGGCCCTACCCTCGTCATCGCACATGACGCCCTCGCTCGCCGCTGTCTACGACGACCTCGTCGCCGAGGCGTCACGACATGAGTCGATCGTGGCGGAGATTCGTGCCGCATTCGAGCGACTGGGCGCGTTCTCGCCCACGGACGCGTGGTTCGAGGAGCGCTCCGCGGCGCTGTGGGACCGGGTCCTCGTCGATCCTCGGATCGGCGCTGCACTTGCAGGCGGCGCGCACGCGAGCGCTGTGCAACAACTCGGCCGCGCGCAGCGTGGGCTGTTCGAGGTCCATCCCCACGAGCGGACTGTCGACATGATTTGCATGGTGCGTGGAGGTGCGTTCCGACTCGCGGAGTCCGACGACGTCGCGCGCGCGATGTGGCGCGGCGGCGAGGGCGGATGGATCGACGGTCACGTCGTCCCCAGCACCGAGGGCGTCGCCCTCCTGCCGGGCTTCCTCGTCCACGCCGCGGAGGCCACGGAGCCGATGCGCGCGCTCGTCACGGAGGACCAGCCGTTCGAGGCGCTCCTCGACAGCCTCCTGCTGATGCGCCACCGCCTCGCGTCGCTCAGCCGGATGAGGGCGAAGCAGGTCTACCGAAGGTGAACGCTCAGTCGACCGTCACCTTGAAGACGTGATCGCCCTCTGCGATCTTCACCCAGTCGCCCGTGGCGTGACCGATGCGCGCGTAGCTGCCGTCGAGGTGGGGCGCGCGACCGAGCATCACGAAGAACTGCGACGACCCGGTGTCGCGGCCGGCGAGCGCGATCCCCACGTCGCCCTCGGCGAAGGGCACGGGCGCGGTCTCGCAGCGGAGCGCGGTGTGCGCGCCGCCGTAGCCGTCGCCGCCGGGATCGCCGAGCTGGACGACGAAGCCGGGGACCACCCGATGGATCGGCGTGTTGTCGTAGAACCCGGAGGCCGCGAGCTCGGCGATCCGCGCGACCGCGATCGGCGCGAACGTCGGGTCGAGCTTCATCGTCATGGTGCCGGCGTCGGTCTCGATCTTCAGCGTGCGCGCCGCGGGCTTCGCCGACGCGTGCGGAGAGGCCGCGCCGTGATCGTCGATCGCCGCGCAGGCCGGCGCCTTGCCGGGCGGATCGAGCCGCGTGAGCGCTTCGCGACCCGCGCGGCGCAGCGCCGACGATCGATCGCCGCACAGACGCATGACGAAGCCCCGCGCCTTGCCGTGCTTGAGCGCGGAGACCGCCGCCGCGAGCGCGGCCTTGATCTCGGCGTCGGCCTCCTCCATCGGCCGCGCGATCGCGCCGTCGAGCGCCTCGAGCACCTTGGGATCGATCGTGCGGTCACCGTCGACGAGCACCTTTTCGGGCGGCGGCGAGGTCGGATCGAGCGCCTTGTCGATCGCCTTTTTGGAGAGGACGAAGGCGACCGACGGTCGATCCGTCAGCGCTCGGGCCGCGGCCGCGACCACCCCGAGCGACTTCGACGAGAGCGCTTTGACGATCACATCGGGCGCCTCCTCGGTCTCGGCGTGGGCGCCGAGGATTGCGATCGCGCGTTGGCGCACGCGGTGGACGGCGTCGCGCGCGAGCTTCACGAGGAGGTCCCGCTTCTCGCCGGTGATCTCCGCGCGATCCAGCGTCTGCAGGCGAGCGAGATCGCGGATCGCTTCGAGCTCCGCGCGGAGGGGTGCCGGCAGCGAGGCGTCGTGCGCGGCGCACTTCACCACGTCGGCCTCGGCCGGCTTGCCGGGATGGAGCGCCGCCGCCGCCGCGCAGCGGAGCGTCGCGAGGCGCCGCGCGAGGGCCGGCGTCGCCGTCCCCGGGATCGGCGCATGCCCGACGAAGGCGCGCAAGCTGGTCGTGGTGGTCTTGGTTGGATCGCGCTCGCCGAGGAGATCGATCGCGACGCGCACCGCCCCGAACGACGGGCCGAGGAGGGCGTTGGCGCGCGCGTCGTCCGTCGGCGCGTGGCGCGTGGCGAACGCCGCGATCTCCGCGTCGCCGGCCGCGCCCATCCGATGGAGCGAGCGGAGCGCCTCGACGCGCTCGCTCTCGGGTGTCGTCGCGTCGGTGAGGAGCGCGCGCAGATCGTCGGGCTTGGCCCCGGCGGCGCGGCCGAGCGCGCGGATCGCGAACAAGCGCCCGGAGCCGAGCCGCGAGCGCGCGACCTCGGCGAGCCCCGGGATCGGCGGCCGGTTGGTCCAGTCGCCGCGACCGAACGGGAAGAGCGCGTCGTCGAGCCCCGCGCGAGCCGCGTCGAGCAGCGCCCGGACCACGTCGTCCTCGAGCCCCTTGTCGCGCGCCGCGATCGACCCGAGCGCCCAAGCCGCCGCGCGGGCCCGGGCGTCGTTCTTCGGAAGCCAGCGCGCGAGCTCGCGCGAGGCGTCGATCCCGCCGCATCGACCGAGCGTCCAACCGATGCTCGTCCACGGATCGAACGGACCGCTCATCGCGACGCCCTCGAGGGAGACCGCGCGCGCGACCACCGCGCGGACGAGCTTCGCCCGGTCCTCACGCGACAGCTCGGGATCGAGATCGCAGGACAGGCCGAGGCCGTAGGCCGACCACGCGATCACCTCGGGATCGTCGTCGCTGAGGGACTTGCCGAGCCGCTCGATCGCGACCGCGTCTCCGATTTGCGCGAGGGCGCGGGCGGCCTCGCGCCTCCCGGCGACGTCGCCCGCGGCGAGCGCGAGGGGAACGCCCTCGCTGTGCCGGCGGTCGGCAGCGAGGCGCGCCGACAGGAGCTCAGCGCTCGACGCC
>JALHOE010000050.1 GCA_022843175.1 Deltaproteobacteria bacterium | reverse complement strand
CCCTCGGCTCCCTCGATCTTACGCGTCTCAACACCTCCGAGACGCCTCGCCTCCCGCTCGCAAAGCCTCGCTACGGCGTCCGGCGAGCTCGCACACCCCCGCGTCCGCTATGCAGCGTGGGGCTACGTTCTCGAGCTGTCGGCGCGGGTTCGGGCTTGCGACAACGAGCGACGCATGCCGGTGCAAACGCGAGACCCGGCGTCACTGCAGGCCCGGGGCGAGCCTCCGCAGCACGATGGGACCATTGCTTGAACCGAACGCCCACAGATCGCCCTCGCGTTTGCTGTAGAGACGTGTGTTGAGGTCGAGGGATGCGGTGCGTGTCCACGCGCCGTCGTGGAACCAGTGAATTCCCGATCCGACCGCCCAGATGTCGCCGTTGGGTTCGGCGGACAGTCCCATGATCCACGCGTTGTTCATGCCCATGAAGAGCGTGGTGAAAGCGCCGCTCTGCATGCGAACGATTCGGGCGGGCGTCGTGGCGGATCCATAGGCCAGGAGCGGGCCTTGGTCGGTGTCGGCGAGCGCTTCCACGAAGCCGGGGAAGGGATCGGGCAAGGGGACCTTGGTCCACGCGCCGCCCGTGTAGTGCAACAAGCCTCCCGCCATCCCGAGCCAAATGTCGTTCGAGTCGCGAGCGACGATGGCGCGAGCGTCATAGGTCCCGAGGAGGTCGTGGTGGGCCCAGGACGAGCCATCCCAGTGATGCGCGCGTGCCGGGATCTTCGATTCGATCGCCCAGACGTCCTTCGGGCCGATCGCGGAGACGAGAATGATCGGGCTGGCCTCGGGGATGTCGTATCGCTTCCACGCCGCGCCTTCGCGATGCAGAACACCGGGCGTGCCCTCGTAGGGCGCACTGACCCAGATGTCGCTCGCCGAGCTGCCGCTGATCGAGGCGACGGAGCCGGAGAACTCCTCGGTCCTCGACCAGGTTCGTCCGTCGAAGTGGAAGAGGTTCCTTCCGCCGGTCAGATAGAGGTCGTTGGCAGCCGGACCCCACATCGAGCCGAGACCATGGGAGTTACTCAACGTCGCGTTGCCGGGCGGCGCCCACCACGTCTCGCCGCGACGTCGTGCGATGCGCGGGCCGGCGAGGATCCAGAGATCGCCGCCCTTCGTGCAGTGCATCAGCTCTGGCTCGAACGGGAGCGCGATCGCAGAGAGCGCCTTGCCATCCCAGTGGTATACGGGGCTTGGATTGCCGCGAACGTACACGTCGTCCACGCCGCATCCAGTGAGCACTTGAGGAAAGTGGATCGCGGCGACCAGCGTCATCGTCGCGCCGTCTCCCCGCAGCACTTCTTCATCGGTCAGCGCCCAGAGCGGACCGCCCCCCGACCATAACGCGCGCACCTTGCGTAGATCGCCGACTCGCTCCGGCGCGCCGCCGCGCGCAACGCGAAAGAGCCCCTCGTCGCTGCCAAACCAAGCCTCATTGGGACCGCGATGTTGCAGCGACGTGATGAACCGCGGCGTGCCCGCGATGGTCGTCCATGACTTTCCGTCGAAGTGGAGGAGCTCGGACCCATCGTCATACGCACCGCGCCGGAGCCAGACGTCGTCCCGCGCGCGGACGCTGAGCTGCCCTGGACGCCGCGCGCCCGAAAGCTCCACCGCCGACCAGGTCTTGCCGTCCCAGTGAACGACGCGATAGGGCGCGTCGATCGCCCACACGTCGTCGGGCCCCGTGCCCGCGAAGCCGACGAGCTCACGCATGCTCAGGCCGATTTCCCCCGTCCACGTGTTGCCGTCGAAGCGAAGCAGCGTGCCGGATTGGCCGCCGAACCAAACGTCGCTGTCGGCCGTGCTCCACACGTCCCTGAGGCGGGTGCCGGTCGGGTAGGGGTGGACGAAGCACCACGCGCCGTCGCCGCACAGCGTGGAGATCCCGCGCGGGATCGGTCGCATCGAACCGGGGTTGGTGCCGCCGGGGACCGGGCCCGCCGGCTCCTGGCCTCCTTGCTCCTTCGATGCGGCTGAGGGACCGCAGCTCGAGAGGGCGAGGGCGCCCGCGACGCACGCAAAGCGAAGCGACATAAAGTGAGTATGACGGCGCGATCGAGGTCGATCGACTAGATTGATGTCGATGCGAGCGAACAAGCTCCGCGCCATCGTGTTGCAGGTCCTCACCGCCAGCGCTGTCGGGACCACGTTTTCCTGTGCGGGCGCGGTGGATGCGACAAGGGATGACGCATCTTCCGACAGCGCTGCTGTATCGGCGTCGGATGCGAGCGGGGGCGACGTCGCGTGGTTCGCTGCCGACGCGTGCCGCCCCGCTACTACCCCCTCTCCTCCCGGGTCATGCGCGGCTTATGTGGTGATGGTCGCGGGTGATCCCTCGACGTGCAGCGATTGCCTCGCGCTCTGCGGGCAGCCGGTGACGTGTCGGCTCGACGAGGATGCGGGCGCGGTGACGTGCACGCCGATGTGTCCGATGGAGGCGGGGCCGGTGGATGGTCGACGGCCGCCGCGGCTGGACAACGCGCCTCTCGCGACGCCCGACCTCGGCGGCCACTTCGCGCGAATGGCCTTCTACGAAGCCGCGTCCGTCGAGGCCTTCGCGATTCTCGCGAGGGAGCTGCGCGCGCACGGCGCACCACGCGCGCTCCTCGAATCGGTGAACCGCGCGCGGGTCGACGAGATTCGCCACGCGGAGCTCGCGAGCGCGCTCGCCCGTCGTTTCGGCGGCGTCGTGATCGCGCCGCGCGTGGGGCGCATGAAAGTCACTCGCACGTTGTTGGCGATCGCGCTCGAAAACGCGCGAGAGGGCTGTGGTCGGGAGCTGTTCGGCGCGGCGATCGGCCTCTATCAGGCCGAGCATGCGCGCGATCCCGAGGTGCGCGCGTTCTATGCGACGATCGCGCGTGACGAGCTTCGTCACGCATCGCTGGCGCTGCGGATGCACGCCTGGCTCTGCGCACAGCTCGACGCGCGCCAGCGGGCGCGTGTCCACAAGACATGGCTCCGCGCCCTGCGGCCGCGCGAAGGGTTCGATCGCGGCGACGCGGTGCTCGGCATCCCGCCGGCCGCCCAACGAGCGAGAATCGCTGAGTCGCTCGCGGCAGTGATGGCATGAACGCGCGTGGGTTGCTGTTGTCGGCCATCCTGGGGTGCGGGCGAGCGACCTCGGAGGCCTCAGCCGACGCCGCGCTTGTCGAGGTCGAGACAAGCCTCCCTCCCGACGTCGACCCGATCGACTCGACGATCGACCCCGACGATCTGATCCCTGCCATCACCGATCTCCCGGGCAACCCCTCGGGCGTCGGACCTCCCAAGGGCCGCTGGACCGCGCTCCGCGGGCCGCTGGTCCCCAAGGACATCCCGGCGGGGCGTGTGGAGTCCGGCGGCACGTCGGTGACCGGGTTCGGATTCTTGTTTCGTTCGGTCGGGGGAAAGGCGGGCGAGCCCTTCGCGGATCCGGCCGATGTCCTGCGCCTCGGCCCCCGCGATCTCGACGGGCTCTCCTTCGACCCGCCTTCGGTCTCTGCGGCGGGAGGCTTCATCCTCGGCACCAAGCGGGGGCTGTTTCGAGCGTCGCCCTCGGCGACCGCGTGGACCCGCGTCGCGTGTCCGGCCTCGTCGCTCGGGCCGCTCGAGGCGTGCGGCGACGCCGTGCAGACCATTACCGGCGCGATCCTGCTGCGCCGCCTGGTCGGCGCCAAGACGGAGGTGTTCCGCACGGCCGACGACGGCGCCACGTGGGCTCCGATCCCCATCGGCGATCGCGCAGGCTGCAGCTTCCGCGGAGTGTTGGAGTCTCGCGTGCTGATGCAGTGTCAGAGCGTTATCGAGGCGAGCGGGGATGCTCTCGTGTCTCGCGTGCCCCTGCTGCTGTCGTCCGACGACGGGAAGACCTTCGTCGAGCTCGTCTCGTCGCCCGGGGTGATCGCCGGACCGGTGGCGCTGACCGATCGCGGAGTCGTCGCGATCGACGGATCGAGCATCCGTCTCTCCAAGGATAACGGTAAGTCGTGGATGACGACGTGGACCTCGACGACCGACAATGTCTTCAGCGATTGGCCGTTCCCCGCGCGCGGCAAGCGCGTTTTCGTCGGTGGCCGGTCGAAGCCGGTGGGCGAATTCTTCCTTCTGCGCTCGCGCGACGGTGGGGAGACGTTCACGAAGCTGACGGCGCCTCCGCCTGTCAGTGGCTACATGTTTCGCCTAGCCGTCGGCGACGAGCAACGCGTCGACGCATGGGAGAGCCACTCCGATGACGACGGAGAGACGTGGAAGCCAGCGTTCTCGATCCCCGCCCCGACACTCCGCGCCGCGGTTCAACAGAAGGGCGCGGCCGGAGCGAATGGCGATCTGTGGGTGAGCTCGACGGGCCTGTTTCGTTCGACCGACGGCGGCGCGACGTGGAGCTCGCGCTTCGGCGAGCTCGTCTCCGGCTTCGCGATCGATGAAGCCACTGGAGCGGTGCTCGTCGGATCGTCGGTTGCGATTCACCGATCGACGGACGGCGGCGCATCGTGGACCAAGGTCCTTGCCAGTGTCGCGAGTCCGTTCGTTCGCGCGGGCGGCGGCGTGGTCATCGCATCACCTGCGTCGTCGTACTCGACGTTCGCGCTGTCGCCCGACGGCGGTCTCACCTGGCAGACCAAGACCACGCCGACGATCGGGCTCTCGACGATGGCCGTGTCCTCGAAGGGCGTTCTCTTCGCGCTCGGCAACGGGGCGCTCGCGGTGTCGAGCGACCGGGGCGAGACATGGAAGACGAGGAAGATCTCGACCAGCATCCGCGGCGCGATGGAGATCGCCCCCTCGGGCGAGATCTTTATCTGGTCGCGCGACGCGATCTATCGCTCGAGCGACGACGGCATCTCGTGGGGCAAGCAGCACTCGGCGGGGCTTCCCTCCGAGCGTCGCGAGCTCCTCGCATACGCGCCGCGCGCGCCGCTCGGGATGTTCTTCGCGCGCGGCTTCGTCGGCCACCCCGATGGGATCAGCTCGAGCTTGATCTACGCGTCGATCGACGGTGGCGCGTCGTTCCATCCGTATCACGAGGGGCTGCACGCTCAGTGGGTGGGCGAGGCGGCGTTCGATCGTGCGGGGCGGCTCTTCGCGGCCACCTACGCCGGCGTGTATCGATTCGACGAGTGAGGCGTTCCTGCAGGTTAGACGCTCGCTGACGCGCGCGCCTGGTTGGCGGCGCGCGAGGTTGGCGGCGCGCGTGGTTGGCGGCGCGCGTGGTTGGCGGCGCGCCTGGTTGTCGGCGCGCGTGGTGGGCGGCGCGCGCGGTTGGCGGCGCGTGAGGTTAGCGGCGGGCGGCGGCGATGATGTGGGGGGTTACGTGGAGCGCGAACGCGTAGATCGAGATCTGCGGGGGGCCGCCGATGCTGGTGGGGAACAGCGAGCCGTCTGCGACGAAGAGCCCCTTCAAGTGGTGGTGCTCGCCGGTCGGTCCCACCACACCGTTCCTGGGCGAATCGGCCATGCGCATGGTGCCCATCGGGTGGACGGCGGTCAGCGGGATCATCCGCGGCTCGACGGACGCGAGCTCGGACGCGCGCCGCACCGTGCGCGGTGGAACGCCGGGGATCATCACCTCGCGCGCGCCGGCCGCGAGGAGGATCTCCGCGCACGCGCGCAGGCCGAGCGTCATCTGCGCGCGGTCGCTGGGGAGCATCTTGTAGCGGAGGCGAGGGCGCTCGCCGTCGACGTACACGCGACCCGCCGTTTGGTCGTGGACCATCGCGGTGAGGACGGCGAGCTTGCGATACGAGCGCATCATCTTCATGTGCGCGGCGCCGAAGCCGGGCAGCGTGACCGCGGTGCCGATCGGGTGGGCGAAGGCCGTGGTGATCCACACGCGCTTCTCGGAGCCCTCGCGGAAGTCGAGGTGCTCGGTGCACTCCCAGCTCTGCGGGATTCCTCGCCAGCCGTCGATGTCGCGATCGAACACGCCGGCGACCACGCTGCCCGGATGGATGCGGAGCGACTGACCCTGCTGGACGTGCGGGTCGGGGACGTTGCTCGCGAGCGCGAGCGCCGCGCTGCCGACGGCGCTGCCGGCGAGGACGACCACCTTGGTGCGAATCGTCACCGTCGCGCCCGACGCCGCGCGCGCGATCACCGCCGAGACCGCGCCGTCGTGCTGAATCCGGAGCGCGCGGACGTCACAGTAGATCCGTGCGCCGCGCTCGAGCGCCTCGGGGATCAGCACCTTGCGCGCGTTCTGCTTGGCGTTGTACGCGCAGCCGAGCTCGCAGAAGCCGCTCCCGATGCAGCCGACACGGTTGTGCGAGAGGAGGCCGCCGCGCCAGCCGAGCGCGTTGACGCCGCGACGGAGGATGTCGTTGTTCGCGTTGACCTCGGGGATCGGCGAGACCGACAGGTCGCGCTCGATGGCGTCGAACGACGAGCCCACCGAGTCGAGCCCGCTCACCGTCTTCTTCCACTCCGCGAGCACCTCGGGGGGGATGCGCTTGCACAGGTTGGTGTTGTGGATCGTCGAGCCGCCGAGGCCGCGGCCGCCGAGCACGGTGATGCCGAGATCGTCGGTCATCCGGCCGCCGTGCTCCTGAAAGAGCTCGGGGAGCATGCGCTCCTCGCGTTGATCGAAGGCGCCATGATCGGGGCCCTCTTCGAGGCCGATCGGCGAGAGGCCGGCGCGCGCGAGCTCGCGCAGCACCACGGAGCCACCCGCGCCGGTGCCGACGACGCATGCGGGCGCGTCGATCGTGACGTCGTGCGCGAGGGTGCGGCCGGAGACGATCATGGCTTGTGCCGCAGCGGCACCCAGCCGCCGGCGGGGCGCGCGACGAGCGGCCCGTCGTAGCCGAGCACGCCCCACGTCCGCGGGTCCCGGTAGTAGCCCATCATCACGAGCGACTTCACCCCCGCGAAACACCCGCGCACGAGCTCGAACGAGGAGCTCTCCATCGCTGCGAGGACGCGATCGCGGTCGGCTTCGGACAGCCGCGAGAACCGCCGCGGCGAGCGGATCAACATCGGGAACGCGTGCTCGACGGCGCCGAACGCCGCGTGGAGCTCGCGCGCGATCGCGGGCTCGGACGCGGCGACGAACGAATCGACGAACGCGACGACCTCGCACTCGCGCGGCGTGGGCGGTGCGCCGAGCTCACCGTACGCCACGTCCGCCGCGCACAGCCGCTCGGCGAGCGCGTCGACCACCGCGACCTCCCACGCCGCGAGCGCGCGCATGTGCCCGATCCGCCGATCCGACCGGTCGTAGTCGAGCACGCGAACGAACGACGCGACGACGGCCGCGGAGGACACCCCCCACGCGACCGCGCTGCGGAGAAACCGCCGCCGCTCCATCGCGCCAGGGTAGAGGGTGTAAAGACCGCGAGGGAGGGTTTCCGCGCTACAGCTCGGCGGCGAGCGCCGCGCGTGGGTGCTCGAGGATCTCCTTGAACCGCGCCGCCATCTTCCCGGCCTGGAATCCGTCGATGAGGCGGTGATCGAAGGTGACGCCGATCGGCAGGATCGGCCGGGCGACGACCGCGCCGTCGCGTACCACCGGACGGTCGCCGATCTCGCCGAGCAGGAGGATGATCGGACAGCGTGAGAAGGGGAGCAGCGGCGCGAGGCCGCTCGAGAGACCGAACGACCCGACGTTGGTGATCATCACCGTGCCGAACGCGTCGTAGGGCACGCCGAAGCGCGAGAGGTCGACCCCGAGATCGTAGGTGACGAAGGTGGTCGCGCGGAGCAGCGTGCCCGTGAGCGCGCGGGGGATGCTCTTGAAGCGGCGCGCGGTCTTCACGCCGGCGGTCTTGCGCTCGCGAACCGCGCGCGCGGCTTCTTCCAGCTCGGCGGCGAGCTCGACGGCGGTCTTCTGGTCGGCGTCGGCGATCTTCGCGCCGTTGAGGTCCTCGCCGCCCTCGAAGGCGACCTGGAAGAACACGTCGATCGAGTCCCGCCGGTAGAGCTGCCCGAAGCGGATGATCGCGTTGACCTCGGGCCTCTCGCGGAGGGCGAGGGCGATGGCGCGGCCGACGAGGTGGGTGATCGTGACGCGCCGCCCGCTCTGCTGTCGCAGCTCGCGGACCACGTCGCGCGCCTCCCCGGCGTCGATCTCGAGCGTGCCGTACACGCTCGGATCGCCCGGCCCCCGCCACGCGTGGAGCGCCATCTGGCGCCACGTCGACAAGTGCTTCTCTCGCTTAAAGCCGCGCATCGTCCTCCCTCAGCATACGGTGCTCGAACGGGAGCGCGAGGAGCGCCCCGAGCGTGGCCGCGGTGGCGTCCTTCTGCGCATCCCAGTCGTCGCCCTGAGTGCCCAAGAATGCCGTGCCGGCGGCGGGATCGACCATGATCGCCGTCAGCCACTCGAGCTGCTCGTAGGCGAGGGCGATCGCGCCGATGATGCACACGCTGATCGCGAGCTCGCGGCCGGTGGTGCTGCGATGGTCCTCGGGGAACGCGAGCTCGCGGAACGGTCGGAGCAGGAGCACCCCCGAGGCGAAGTGGACGATGCGGTCGTAGTGGTTGCGCGACAGCTCGAGCGCGTCGCGGAGCGCGAAGCCGAGCGGCGTGTTGGCGTAGGTGTAGTGGGCGCCGTAGAGGTGGAGCAGCCCGAACAGCGTGATCTGCACGAGCGAACGGTCCGAGAGGATCCGCTTGCGCACGAGGTAGACCATCAACGGCACCGCGAGCGCCGTCGGCACGTGCTCGAGCAGCCACGCGCGCGGGAACAGCGGGCGGATCGCGGCGATCGCGAAGCCGATCGCGAACGTCGTGAAGCAGAGGGTCGCCACCGGCGAGTTTCGTCGCGGTAGCGCCATGACGTTCACGTCGAGAATACGCCTCTGCGCTCTTGATCGCGCTCGATGGAGCGGAACAGGGCGCCGAAGTTGCCCTCGCCGAACGAGAGGTGGTTCTCGCGCTGAATCAGCTCGATGAAGATCGGGCCGAGCAGGTTCTTGGTGAAGATCTGCAGCAGGTATCCCTCGGCGTCGCCGTCGACGAGGATGCTCCGCTCGCGAATCTTCGCGGGGTCCTCGCGCACGCCCGGCACCCGCGCGAACACCTCGCGATAGTAGTCGGGCTCGATGTCGAGCATCGGGACCTTGCCCTCGAGCGCGTCGATCGACGAGACGATGTCGTGGGTGAGGAAGGCGAGGTGCTGCACGCCCGGCCCGCGATACTCGCGGAGATACTCCTCGATCTGCGACGCGGACTCCTTGCCCTCGTTGATCGGGATGGAGAAGGTGCCGCACGGCGAGCGGAGCGCGTAGGAGTAGAGGCCGGTGCGCTCGCCACGGATGTCGAAGCTGCGGATCTCGGTGAAGCCGAAGATGCCCTTGTAGAACTTCGCCCACCGCCCGAGCGTGCCGTTGTGCACGTTGTTGGTGAGGTGATCGATCGTGAGGAAGCCCTTGCTCGGGACGATCAGCGGCTCGCGGTGGGGCACGAGCAGCCGCGAGACCCAGCTGTCCTCGACGAAGTAGATGAGGCTCCCGCCGATGCCGATCACGGCCGGTGCGTCGATCGACGTGCCGAGGCCGTGGGGGATGGCCTCGGCGCCGAGGCGCACGGCGAGCTCCTGCGCGAGCGGCGCGTTGGACACACGGAGGCCGATCGCGCTGATCGACGGGCCGTGCATCTCGGCGAAGCCGTGGGCGTGGCTGCCGTGCTCCCGCGTGAGGAGCAGGTTGATGTTGTGCTGGCGATACAGCTCGACCTCGCGACGGCCGTGCTCGTGGGTGCGCGAGAAGCCGAAGGAGTGAAGGAGCGCCTCCACCTCGGACGGCGTGGGGCTCGCGAGCTCGACGAACGCGAGACCGAGGATGTCCAACGGATTGCTGCTCTTCATGCGTCCCTCGTCCATGAGTACTCGTAGTCCTTCACCGCGAAGTCGGCCTCGAACAGATCGAGCGGCATGCGGGTGTCGATCATCACCGCCTGCTCCTCGGTCCGCGTCTTGTGCTTGCTCGCCTCGACGGCGCGCGGGTTCGGCCCGTGGTGGATGCCCTGCGGATGGAACGTGAGCATCCCCGGCGCGATACCGGCGCGGCTGAAGAAGTCGCCCGCGTGATAGAAGATGACCTCGTCGAAGTCGATGTTGGAGTGGAAGAACGGCACCTTCAGCGCCGCTTCGTCTCCCGTCTCGAGCCCGCGCGGCAGGAACGAGCACACCACCACGTTGCGCGCGAGGAACGTGGTGTGCGCGCTCGGCGGCAGGTGGTAGCGCTCGCTCATCACCGGGCGGATGTCGCGCATCGCGAGCCGGAGGGGCGCGAGGTCGCCCTTCCAACCGACGGCGTCGAACGGGTCGTGGGGGTAGGCGATGGTCGTGATCCGACCGCGGCGCTGCACCTTGAGCAGCCACTCGTCGCGCGGATCGCGCGGCGCGGCGGTGAGCGGCGTCGGCACCTCGAGCACGTCGAGGTCGAACAGCGCGTGGCGCCCGAGCGGTCCGCGATCGGGGATCTCGAGCTCGTCGCGCGACTCGATCGTGAGGAAGGTAGAGGGTGCGCGCGCGGCGAGGCGATACGCGGCGCCGCGGGGGAACAAGAGGTAGTCGCCCGCCTCGTAGGCCATCACGCCGAAGTCGGTCTCGACCGAGCCCTCGCCGGCGTGGACGAAGAGCAGCTCGTCGCCGTCTGCGTTGCGGAACGCGTAGGGCATCTGGCCCTGGAGCCGGCTGAGCCCGATGTCGACGTCGTCGTTGCCGAGCAGCGAGACTCGACCCTCGATCCAATCGCCGAGCTCGACGCGCGGTGCGAGCGCCACCGGACGGAGATCGCCCTCGATCCGCGTCCAATTGCAGGGAGAATGCGTGCGATAAAGGTGCGACGTGCGACCGAAGAAGCCGCGGCGCGCGAACTCCTCCTCGACCGTCCCCTCGGGGAGCGCGACGTGGGCCTGCCGTGCGACCCGTCCACGGATCCAGTGCATGAACGCGCAGTGAGCAAGCCCCGCGCCCGGCGGGAATTGCCGAGCCGGGGGAACGCGTGCGCGCTCGCCTGCGCGAGCTTTGCGCGCCCACGCAGACCCTGCGCCTTAGGATCTAGCAGGCTCCAATAGCAATGCCGTTCGGTTAACGCCGCGCAGCGACAAACCGGGCGCCAGGGAGAAGAGCCTCACGCCAAGAACGCCCGGGAGCGAAGCCGTCTGCCGATGCTCGCCGAGACGTCGTTGCCGCAAAATGCAGCGCACCCGTCGATGCGCACCCATGGGCTGCGCCCCATATAAATCTCGGGCGGCCTTGGCGTGAGCTCTCCCTGGCGACCGGTCCTCTTATCCGAAGGGCATTGGCTCTAATAGATCTCTGTGGGATTGGCCTCTACGTCGAGGATCTCCCAGCGGTAGTAGTTGAAGTCGCCGGTCGAGAGCTTCCACACGACGTCGCCGCGCACCGGCACCTCGACGCCGCGGATGACCCTCCACTCGGAGATGGGGACGAACCACTTCTCGAGCTTGTCGCCGAGGTATCGCTCCGCCGAGAACGACGCGACGCGGCCCCGCTCGTCGAAGGCGAAGACGCCCGACACCGCGAGGCCGCGATGACGCATCGTCGCGCGCGCATGCGAGTCGTCGATCGACTCCCACGCGAGGTACGGCGCGAGCGCCGCCGAGGGGAACCACACGATCTCGCCGAGGTAGCGGAGCATCGCGCCCTGATCGATCGCCGGACCGCGCGCGTTGGCCACGTTGATCAGCGCGCCCGCCCTGATCAGCATGAACCCCTGGCCACCCGCGTACTTGTCGCGGCCGATCACGGGGAGCACGCGCATCATCGTGACGTCGACCTTCCACACGAAGCCGGGCTCGCTCACCGAGAAGTACTGCACCGCGCGCGCGGGCATCCACGCTGCGTCGGGTTCGGTGCGCAGCTCGCCGCGTTGGCGGAGCCGCACCGTCGACGCGCGCGGTTGGCCGACGACTCCCGACACCTCGAGCCAGCGGGCGACCGGGCGCGGCAGGAGGGCGAGCTCCGACGCGCGCACCGGCGTCCTGTCCGCGCAGTGGGACAGGAGCTGGAGCGCTTCGTCGTCGACCCGCTGCTCGAACCGCGCAGTCGCGCCGCCCACGAGCGCGGCGAGCGCGATGACGCCGTTCGCCAGCGTGCCGGCCCACGCCTCGCGCCACTGCTGCACGATGAGCACCTGCGAGAGGACCACCGCCACGGCGGCCACCACCCAGAACGCCGGCTGGTAGGCGAGCAGGAGCACCGCCGTCGCCAGGAACAGCACAGTCGTCGCGAGCCAGAGCCAAGCCTCCACGCGACCATGCGGGCGGAAGAAGCCGATCAGGTGAATCGCGCCGTGGACGAGCAGGAGCACAAGAAGGAGCGCGCGCATGATCAGCCTCCGACGAACGCGCTGCGTTGCATCGCAAGAACTGCGGGAAATGCAGCGTGTTTGTCCATGCGTTCGGGTGTGAGCAAGACGGATACCGGTGGCTCGCGTCATGCAGCATCGCCGCGCATGAACACCGCGATCGCTCTGCTCACGCTGTCTCTCGGACTCGCCTCGTGCGCGCCGATTGCTCCGCCGATGCACCCGACGAAGTCGGTCGTCCAGGTGCAGGACGTCGTGAAGATCTCGCTCAAGGAGATCAACAACGACATCCTCGAGTTCACCGTTTGGAACAACGGCACTCAGCCGTTGGTCATCGATCGCGATGCCGTCGTGCTGGTCACAGACCTCGGTGTGCGCAAGCGGCTGCCGGGCGGCATCGCGCACAGCTACACGCTGCAGCCGGGCACCGCCCGCGAGCTCAACCTGCGCTACGACTGGGCGGGTCTCCGCAACACGCTCGTACGCGTGAGCTTCGACAACGCCATCACCATCAACGGCAAGCCGCTCGACGTGAGCCCGATCGAGATTCGCGTGCTCTGACGACTACACGGCGGGGGGGGCGCTCGCGGACTCGCCGCGCATGACGCGCGAGAGCGGGCCGGTGGCGTGGACGGTGAGGACCGGGACGGGCGCGATGCGGACGACGTGCTCGGCGACGCTGCCGAGGACCACGTGGCTGAGCCCGGAGCGCCCGTGGGTCCCCACGATGATGAGGTCGGCCCCGATCTCGTCGCGCGTCTCCAGGATCTCGCGCCAGGCGACGCCGCGCCGGAGCACGGCGATGACGTCGGGCCGGGTGCGTCGGGCCCGGCCGACGACCTCGTTGAGGCACGCGGCCGCCGCGTCGTGGAGCGGCGTGATCACGTCGCCGGCCGGCGCGACCGGGTCTGCGTACACGAACGACGGGGCATCCCAGACGTGGACGACGGTCAACTTGGCGTCGAGCGCGCCGGCCATCCGAACCGCGAGCTCGACCGCGCGCTCGGAGCACTCGCTGAAATCGGTTGCGACCAGGATATGACGGAAGAGCGACATGTTCGGAGTCCTCCACTCCTCGCTACGAGCACTTTCCGATCCGATAAGCTCCTCCGCATGAGCTTCCCGGAGTACGCCCAACACGACGCAGTCGCCCTCGCCGAGCTGGTCCGACGCAAGGAGATCTCCCCGCTCGAGCTCGTCGAGGCGTGCATCGAGCGCATCGAGCGCACGTCGCACCTCAACGCGGTCGTCGCGCGCATGTACGATCGTGCGCGCGCCGACGCCGCACGCCCTCTCGACGGCCCGTTCGCTGGCGTCCCCTTCGTCATCAAGGACCTCGTGCAGTCGGTCGAGGGTGTGCCGTTCACCCGCGGCAGCAACTTCTTCCGCGACGACGTGCCGACCGAGGACTCCGAGCTGATCCGGCGGTATCGCCGCGCCGGGCTCGTGTTCGTGGGCAAGACCAACACGCCCGAGTTCGGCCTCACGCCGTTCACCGAGCCGGTGAGGCACGGCGCCGCGAGGAACCCGTGGAACCTCGACCACACCACCGGCGGCTCGAGCGGCGGCTCGGCTGCGGTCGTCGCCGCGGGCGTCGTTCCCATGGGACACGGCGGCGACGGCGGTGGCTCGATCCGCATCCCCGCGGCTTGCTGCGGCGTGTTCGGGATGAAGCCGACGCGAGGTCGCACGCCCGGTCCGCCGGACGCCGCCGAGGGCTGGGCGGGTTTCGCGCTCGACCACGCGATCACGCGCAGCGTGCGCGACAGCGCCGCGCTCCTCGACGCGACCAAGGGCTATGGGGCCGGCGATCCGTACGACGCGCCGCCTTCCGGCAGCTATCTCGAGGAGACGCGCCGCGATCCCGACAAGCTGCGCATCGCGCTCTGTCGCGCGCCGCACCTGCCCGCCAAGCCCCACGCCGACGTCATCGCGGCCGCGGAGGACGCGGCCAAGCTGTGCGCGTCGCTCGGTCACGACGTCGAAGAGGCGACGCCGCCGATCGACGTCGAGCAGACCGCGACCGACTTCGCGACCGTCGTCTCGGTGGCCGTCGCCGCCGACGTGGCGTCTGCCGAGCACTCGTTCGGTCGCAAGGCCACGCGCGACGACTTCGAGCTCAACACCCGCGTCGTCGCGATGTTGGGCCGCACGATCGGCGGCCTCCAGTACGAAGAGGCCAAGCGCCGCCTGCAGATGCTCGGTCGCACCATGGGCGCGTTCTTCGAGCGGTTCGATGTCCTGCTCACGCCGACGCTCGGGCTCCCGCCTCCGCGGATCGGCTCGTTGCAGCCGAAGGGCCTCGAGCGCCGCGTGCAGGAGCTCGTCGCCGATCGCGGGCTCACGCCGGTGCTGCGCATTCCGGGGCTTATCGCGAAGATCGCCGCGAAGACCTACGGGTTCATCCCCTACACGCCGCTCGCCAACGTGACCGGTCTGCCCTCGATGAGCGTGCCGCTGCATTGGAACCGCGACAACCTGCCGGTCGGGTCGATGTTCACCGCCCGCTTCGGCGACGAGGCCACGCTGTTCCGTCTCGCGGCGCAGCTCGAGAAGGCGCGCCCGTGGGCGCAGCGACGGCCGCCGGTGTTCGCCCAATGAAGCTCCTCGTCGCGACCGACCTGAGCGACGACGGGGACGTCGCGATCGACGTTGGCCGCGCGATGCGCGCGCGTCACGGCGGCTCGATCGCGATCGTTCACGTCCTCGCCGCCTGGACCCCCGAGGCGGCCGCGCGCCTCCGCGCCCGCATGCCGTCGGACCTCTCCGACAGCGAGCTGCTCGTCGAGCAGGGCAAACCGGCCGACCGCCTGCTCCAGCTCGCGGCCGAGCGGGAGATCGATCTCATCGTGCTCGGCGGCCGCGCGCCGAGCGGCAAGCGGGTGTTCGGCAGCGTCGCCGAGGCGATCCTCTCGCGCACCACCATCCCGGTGCTCATCGCGCGGCAGCACCGCGCCGTTGGCGAGATCGTCGCCGCGACCGACCTCACCGAGAGCGGGCTGCCCTCGGTGCAGAAGGCGGTCGAGCTCGCGAAGCCGACCCACGCGCGCGTCACCGTGGTCCACGTCCGACCCTCGACGCCGAACCCGAAGGAGACGCTCGAGCTCAAGCGCGTGCGCCGGCTGCTCCCGCCCACCGGCAAGGTGAAGATCGAGACGGGAGACGCCGCGAGCGCGATCGTCGCCGTCGCCGAGCGCCTCGACGCGGAGCTGATCGTGGTCGCCTCCCGTGGTCGCAAGGGCCTCGCTCGCTTGATCATCGGGAGCGTCGCGGGCGCGGTGGTGCGCAAGGCTTCCTGCTCGGTTTTGGTCGTCCCCCTGGAGCAACGATGAGCACCGTCGCGATCGTGGGCATGGGCTGGGTCGGGTCGAGCGTCGCCATGTCGACGCTGCACGCGGGCCTCGCCAGCAAGATGTTGCTCTGCGACGTCCGTCAGGAGATCGCCGAGGGCGAGGCGATGGACCTCGCCCACGGCGCGCCGTTCTATCCGCACGCCGAGGTGCGCGCCGGGAAGCTCGACGAGATGCCCACCGCCGACGTCGTCGTGATCGCCGCCGGCCGCGGCAGCAAGGCCGGCGAGTCGCGCCTGCAGCTCCTCCGCGACAACGTGGCGGTCGCGCGCGATCTCGGCTCGCGCCTGCGCAACTACCGCGGCATCGTCGTCTGCGTCACCAACCCGGTCGACATCTTCACCCAAGAGGTGCTCGAGGCCGCGGTGCTCCCCGTCGAGCGCGTGATCGGAACCGGGACCACGCTCGACACCGCGCGTCTGCGTCACGTCCTCGCGCGCTCGATCGGCATCGACGCCCGGTCGATCCACGCGCAGGTGGTCGGCGAGCACGGCGACTCCGAGGTGGCCCTCTTCTCGAGCGCGACCGTCGGCGGGGCGCGCTTGCGCTCTCGCACCGCCTGGTCGAAATCATCGGAGACGAAGGTCGCCAGCGAGGTTCGTCGCGCGGCCTACGAGATCATCAAGCGCAAGGGCGCCACCAATCACGCGATTGGGCTTGCGACTGCCGATCTCTTGCGGAGCATCCTCCGCAGCGAGCGCCGCGTGCTGACCGTGTCGCGCATGCATGGCGACACGGTCTTCTCGCTGCCTTGCGTCGTCGACCGCGGCGGCGCGGTCGAGGTCATCATGCCGGACATGGACGAGCCCGAGCGCGCGGCACTCGAGAAGTCCATCGATGCCCTCCGGCAGGCTCGCTCCTCCCTTGTCTAGTCTCAACGCTCCTTTGGGTGGGCGCTACCACGGATGACGCATGCGCTCGAAGGCCGCGTGGGAGGCGCGGATGAGCGCTGCGTGGTCGAGGAGCACCGAGGCGATTCGCTGCGGCATCTTTTCGGAGAGGCCCCGCTCGTACCGTCCGAGCGCGATGTGCTCGCCTCGCTCGCACTCGGCGAGGATGGCGGTGGCATCGCCGCGCTCGACGGCGCCGCGGAACGCGATCAGGGTGCGGTGCAGCTCCGCGCCGACGCCCGGGTGCGGGCCGGCCGGCTCGCCGAGGTCGGCGAGCACATCGCGGAGCTGCCTCACCATGTCGCGCCGGTCGTCCGCGCAGCTGCGGAAGAGATCGGCGAGCTCCGGGTCGCGCACCACGCGAGCGGCCGTATCATAGCCCTCGCTGGCGTCGTAGGCGGTGTTGAGCAGCTCGTGCAGGAGCGCGATCAGGTTCTTGCGCTCATGCGAGGTGAGCTCCTCGATCCGCTCGACGATTTCGGTGCGCGGATGCATGGCTAAACCTCGTTTCTTCGCTCTCGAGCGCGTTCGAAATGGTTGAGCAGCCGAGCGCGCAGATCGTCGAACGCCGCGTTCAGCATGCCGTACACGTCATCGGTGTCACCCGAGGTCCGCTCGGCGACGAGCGTCGCGTGGGGGACGTGAACCTCCACGTGAACCTGGAAGCGGTCTCCCTTGTTATGGCTCTTGTTCGTCTGCCCGATCGTGACGCGACAAGAGGTAATCGCCTTGGCCTCCGTCTGGAGGTCGTTGGCCAGGCCAGTCACGTGTTCTTGAATTGCAGCCGAAGGAGGGAAATCACGGAAGGTGATCGGGATGTTCATGCACGATCAACCAGCAATGCAGGTGCCACACGGACATCCGCGGTCGCTCTCGCGTGAACACCGCTCGGGTCGCGCAATTCCTGCGTCGTCGCTGCAGCGCATGCAGCGTTTTTGCCCTGAAATTCTCACTCGACGCGGCGGCATCGGGCTTGCGATAGCGGCGGTCCGTGAGCGAGACGTGTCTCCACTGCGGAGGTCCCCTCGAGGGCAGCCGCGATCAGTACTGTTGTATCGGCTGTCGCTTCGTCGCGCGGATCCTCAACGACGAGGGGCTCGAGAAGTATTACGCGCTGCGCGGGCCGCGAGGGGAGCCCGTCGCCCCGACCGACAACCGCGACCGCAAGTGGCTCGAGCCCATCGAGGAGCAGATCGCGCAGGAAGAGGGGATCTCTCGCGTCGACCTCGACGTGCAGGGCCTGTCCTGCGCCGCGTGCGTATGGCTCATCGACCAGCTCTTCCGCCGTGAGGCCGGCGCGCTCCGCATCGTGGTCAACCCCGCGCTCGGCAGCTTGTCGATGTCGGTCGCCCCGCAGTTCCCGGTCCGAAAATTCGTGGAGCGGGTCGAGTCGTGCGGCTACCTGCTCGGCCCGGCGCGCAAGACCGAGCAGACCGATCGCGGGCTGCTCCTCCGGATGGGCCTCACCATCGCGTTCGCGATGAACGGGATGGTCGTCGCGGTGGCGCTCTACGCGGGCGCCGACTCCTCCGCGCTCGGCCCCTTCTTTCGCGCGATGACCTTCGCGTTCTCGTGCGCCAGCGTGCTCGTCGGCGGGTCCTGGTTCTTCCGCTCGGCGTTCAATGCGCTTCGCCGCGGCGTCCTCCACCTCGACCTGCCCATCGCACTCGGCATCGCGCTCGCGTTCTCGTCCTCGGCCTGGGCGTACCTCGACCACGACGCGCTCGGCTACTTCGACCCGCTCAACGTCTTCATCGCGCTGATGCTCGTCGGTCGGTTCATCCAGCAGCGGGTGCTCGACCAGAACCGGCGGCGTCTGCTCGCCGACGACGGGGTCGAGGCGATCCTCACGCGTCGGCTCGAGGATGGCCGCCCGAAGCTGGTCCGGTGCTCCGAGCTCAAGAAGGGCGATCGGCTGCTGCTGTCGCCGGGTGATGTGGTCCCGGTCGAGGCCGCGATCGGCGAGCCCGCGAGCTTCTCGCTCGACTGGATCAACGGGGAGAGCGCGCCGCGCGCGTTCCACGACACGGTTCCTGCCGGGGCGTTCCTCGCCGGCGACGAGACGCGCGTCGTCGAGGCCAAGCAGGATTTCAAGGACTCGATCCTGCTCGAGCTCCTGCGCACTCCCGCGCGCGGCGACGACGGCGTGAGCAAGTTCTGGCACCGCTTCGCCCAGCTCTGGACCATCAGCGTGCTCGTGATCGCGGCCGGTGCGTTCTTCGTCGCCGCGGACGCGCGCGGCGGTCTCGATCGGGTGACCGCGGTCCTCATCGTCACCTGCCCGTGCGCGTTCGGGATCGCGGCCCCGCTCGCCTACCAAATCGTGCAGGCGCGGCTCCGTCGCGTGGGCCTGTTCGTTCGCAGCGCGACCTTCCTCGACCGGGCCGCGCGCGTGCGTCGGGTCGTGTTCGACAAGACCGGCACGCTCACCACGGGGCGCCTCCGCGCGCTCGCGGACTTCAGCTCGCTGTCGCCCGAAGCGCGGGTCGCGCTCGTCAACCTCGCCAACCGGAGCAACCACCCGAAGAGCGCAGCCGTTGCACGCGCAGTGGGTCATGACGGCTTCCGCGACGACTTGACCGTGATCGAGCACGTCGGTCATGGCGTCGAGCTCGAGCTCGACGGGCACAACTACACCCTCGGTCGCGGCGGCCGCGATCTCGCGTTTTCCGTCGACGATCGGGTGCTGCTCGACATCGAGACGACCGAGGACCTCCGCGCGGATGCTGCGCGCGAGGTGCAAGCCTTGCGCGACGACGGCTACGAGGTCGGAATCCTGAGCGGCGACACGGGCGACCGGGTCCGCGCGCTCGCCGACCGGGTCGGTATCACCGAGGCGAGGGGCGACCAGACGCCGGCAGACAAGGCGGACTACGTTCGCGCCGTCGATTCCGAGGACACGTTGGTCGTGGGCGACGGCATCAACGACGGGCCCGCCATCGCGACCGCGTTCTGCAGCGGAACTCCGGCGATCGATCGCCCCTTCATCGCAGCGCGGAGCGATTTCTACCTGGTCTCGGCTGGGCTCGCCCCCATCCGGGTGGCCCTCGAGGCCGCGCGGCGGCTCGCGCGAGTCCTGCGCCTGACCCTTGGCGTTGCCCTTGCTTATAACGCGGTCACCATCGCGCTGGCGTACGCCGGCTTGATGACTCCGTTGCTCTGCGCGGTGCTCATGCCCGCGTCTTCGCTCAGCACGATCCTCGCGGTGATCCTCTCGCTCAACGGCGAGCGCTGGCACCGCGCGAAAGCACTCGAACCATGGACGTCATCTACCTCCAGATCTTCGTGAGCCTGCTCCTCGTCGTCGGCTCTCTCCTGATGTTCGCGTTCTCCACGCGTCAGCGAGACGTCGAGCACGCCGACCGACTCGCACTCTTTCCCATCGAGGACGACGACGGAGAGAAGAAGAAATGAGCCAGGTCATCGCTGCCAAGCAGGAAGTGAAGAAGATCACCTACGACGACTCGCTCGCTCGCTGGTTCGTGTTCGCGTCGGTGGGGTGGGGAATCGTCGCGATGCTCATCGGCGTCATCGCCGCGCTGCAGCTCGCGTTCTTCAAGGCGAACGTCTACCCGATGTTCAACTTCGGGCGGCTCCGCCCGCTGCACACGAACGCGGCGATCTTCGCCTTCGTCGGCAACATGATGTTCGCCGGCGTCTACTACTCGACGCAGCGGCTGGTCAAAGCGCGCATCGCCTCGAGCAAGCTCGGACGAATCCACTTCTGGGGCTGGCAGGCGATCATCGTCGCCGCCGCGGTCTCCCTCCCGTTGGGTTTCACCCAGGGCAAGGAGTACGCGGAGCTCGAGTGGCCGATCGACATCGCCATCGCCGCGGTGTGGGTCGTCTTCGCGGTGAACTTCTTCTGGACGCTCTACAAGCGTCACGAGAAGCAGCTGTACGTCGCGGTGTGGTTCTACATCGCGACCATCGTCACCGTCGCGGTGCTCCACATCGTCAACTCGCTCGCGATCCCCGTCACGTGGTTCAAGAGCTACTCGGTGTACGGCGGCGCGCAGGATGCGTTGGTGCAGTGGTGGTACGGCCATAACGCGGTCGCGTTCTTCCTCACCACGCCGATCCTCGGCATCATGTACTACTTCGTTCCGAAGGCCGCGGAGCGCCCCGTCTACAGCTACCGGCTGTCGATCATCCACTTCTGGGCCCTGGTGTTCATGTACATCTGGGCGGGCCCGCACCACCTGCTCAACACGGCGCTGCCCGATTGGGCTCAGACGCTGGGCATGATCTTCAGCGTCGCCCTCATCGCGCCGTCGTGGGGCGGCATGCTCAACGGCCTGTTCACGATCCGCGGCGCCTGGGACAAGGTCCGCACCGATCCGGTGCTCAAGTTCTTCGTCGCCGGCCTCACGTTCTACGGCATGGCCACCTTCGAGGGGCCGCTCCTCTCGATCAAGAGCGTGAGCGCGCTCGCGCACTACACCGACTGGATCGTCGGCCACGTGCACGCCGGCGCCCTCGGCTGGAACGGGTTCCTCGCGGCCGGCATGTTCTACTGGATGGTGCCGCGCCTGTTCGGCACGACGCTCTACAGCAAGCGCGCCGCCGAGTGGCACTTCTGGATCGGCACCATCGGCATCCTGCTCTACGTCGTGTCGATGTGGGTGAGCGGCATCACGCAGGGGCTGATGCTCCGCGCGATCGACGCCAAGGGCGCGCTGATGCACCCGAGCTTCATGGCGACGCTCGACGCCATCAAGCCGATGTACTGGATGCGCCTCATCGGCGGTCTCATGTACTTCACCGGCATGTGCATGATGGCGTGGAACCTCGTGAAGACCGCGCGTCAGGGCAAGGCGGTCGACGGTACCACCGAGGTCGTCGTCGACGTGGTCGAGGTCGAGGAGAAGGTCCCCGCGCGGAAGATCGTCTTCGGGTGGCCCGTGATCACCTCCGCGGTCTGCATCCTCGTGCTCGGGGGCATCGCGCTCACCGACGGCATCGGCGCCGGCGCGTTCATCATCCTCGCTGCGTGCATCGCCTTCGGCGCGGTGTTCATCGGCTGGACGCTCAAGGACGACAGCAAGCCGGGCTGGCACTCGATGGTCGAGGGCCGCACGATGATCTTCACCGTCCTCACCGTGATCGCGGTGCTCATCGGCGGCGTTGCCGAGATCATCCCGGCGATCGTCATCCCCAACTCCGGCGCGGGCACCAAGGCGCTCGCGGGCAAGGAGACCCACCCCTATCGCGCGCTCGAGCTCGAGGGTCGCGACGTCTACCTCAAGGAGGGTTGTTACAACTGCCACTCGCAGATGATTCGTCCCTTCCGTCACGAGACGCTGCGGTACGGCGACCTCTCCACGCTCAACGACAGCAAGTTCGACCACCCGTTCCAGTGGGGTAGCAAGCGCACCGGGCCAGACCTGTCTCGCCTCGGCGGCAAGTACCCGAACCTCTGGCACTACCAGCACATGCTCGATCCGCGCTCGGTGTCGACCGGCTCGAACATGCCCAACTACGACCACCTCGCCAAGGCCTCGATCGACTGGAGCAACACCGAGTCGAAGCTCCGAGCGATGCGCGCGGTGGGCGTCCCCTACACCCCGCAACAGGTCCAGTCCGCGGTCGCCGACGCCAAGTCGCAAGCCGCCGAAGTCACCGCCGACCTCGCGCAGAACGGCGCCAAGGTCTCTCCCGACAGTGAGCTCGTCGCGCTGATCGCCTACCTGCAGCGCCTCGGAAAGAACGCGCCTCCGCCGGCCCCGGCGAAGACCCAAACCGTGAGCATGCACTGATGTACCGCCAACTCCTCGAGCACAGCTCGCTCCTCATCTTCCCGCTGATCGCGCTCGTGTTGTTCCTCACGACGTTCGTCGCGCAGGTCATCCGCACCTACTCGCGTCGCGCCGAGAGCTACGACCGCACCGCTTCCCTGCCGCTGGGAGACGACTGACATGTCCGCTCACAACACCAAGGATCAGAAGGACAAGGTCGTCCACGTCTACGACGGCATCGAGGAGTGCGACAACGCGCTCCCGCGTTGGTGGCTGTGGATCTTCTTCGGCACCATCACCTTCGGGGCCGCGTACTGGCTCAGCGCGGAGGCGTTCAAGACGACCGCCTCGCCGCGCGCTGCCTACCAGGCCGAGATGGACCTCGTCGCGGCCGAGGAGGCGCAGAAGATGAAGGCCCTCGGCTCGGTCACCAACGAGAGCCTCGCGGCGCTCGCCAAGGACGGAAAGAGCCTCGAGGACGGGAAGACGGTGTTCGCCACTACCTGCGCGCCGTGCCACGCGGCGACCGGCGGCGGCGGGATCGGTCCGAACCTCACCGACGAGTTCTGGATGCACGGCGGTGCGCCGACCAAGATCTACGGAACGATCAAGGACGGCGTCGTCGCCAAGGGCATGCCCGCATGGGGGGGCTCGCTCGGCGAGGAGCGCGTGCGGCTCGTGTCGGCCTACGTGCTCACGTTGAAGAACACCAAGGCCCCGGGCGGCAAGGCGCCCCAGGGAGAACCGGAGCTGTAGTCCTATGGCCGGCGTGCGCCTGCCCGTGATCCAGGAAGTCCAGACGTCCCTTCGTGCCGATGGAACCCGCAACTGGGTTTACCCCGCGGACGTACATGGACGGTGGCTACGTGCGCGCCGCATCGTGTTTGGCCTGCTCGTCGTGCTGTGGGCGGTGCTGCCGTTCCTCGAGATGCGGGGCCATCCGGTCATGCAACTCGACGTCGCGCAGCGCCGCTTCTTCATCTTCGGCGCCACCTTCGGCGCGCAGGACGCCTGGCTATTGGTGTTCGTGCTGGGCGGCATCGGCCTCGCACTGGTGATCGCCACCACGTTCCTCGGTCGCGTGTGGTGCGGGTGGGCGTGCCCCCAGACGGTGTTCCTCGAGGGCTTCTTTCGCCCGATCGAGCGCCTGATCGAGGGTGATCGCGAGGCGCGCATCCGCCTCGACAAGGCGCCGTGGGGCCTCTCGAAGACCTTCAAGAAGGTCCTCAAGCAGACGCTGTTCGTGCTGACCGCGGCGCTCGTCGCGCACATCTTCGTCGGCTACTTCGTCACGCCCTGGAAGCTGTGGGCGATGATCGGCGAGGGGCCGGGGCGCCACCCCGAGGCCTTCGGCTGGGCCACCGGCCTCACTGCCCTCTTCTACGGCAACTTCGCGCGCTTCCGCGAGCAGACCTGCGTCGGCGTCTGCCCCTACGGTCGCCTCCAGTCGGTGTTGATCGACAAGGACACCGTCGTCGTCGGTTACGACGCCATCCGCGGCGAGCCGCGCGGCAAGGTGGGGACGACCACCGGCGACTGCGTCGACTGCAAGCGGTGCGTGGTCGTGTGCCCGATGGGCATCGACGTTCGCAATGGCCTCCAGCCCGACTGCATCAACTGCGCGCAGTGCATCGACGCCTGCGATCAGATCATGGACAAGCTCGAGCGGCCGCGCGGGCTCATCCGCCACGCGGCCACCAACGTCCTCGAGGGCGGCAAGGCCAAGGTGCTCCGCTTCCGGATCTATCTCTACGCTGCGGTCACGCTGCTCTGGGTGGTCGGCGCCGTGTTCGCGTTCCGCGGGCACACCACGTTCGAGGCCGGGCTCGCTCGCGTCGGCGCCGCGCCGTTCGTGCTCGATGGTACCGACGTGCGCAACGCGTTTACCGTGCACATCGTCAACAAGCGCAACGACCCGGAGACGTTCGTGGTTTCGGCGAGGGGCGAGGGTGTCGCGTTCGTCATTCCCATCGCGCGGGTCGAGCTCGCCGGTTTCGGCCGCACCACCGTGCCGATCGTGGCGACGATCCCGCGCGGCAAGAGCTCGGTCCCGATCACCGTCGAGGTCCGTGCCGCCGACGGCACGGTGCGCAGCGTGAACGCGGTCGTCCTCGGACCGGTGGGTGGGCTGTGATCACCGCGCTCGTCGCCGGCGCCGGCGTGGGGCTCGCGTCGTCGTTCCATTGCGTGACGATGTGCGGTCCGATCGCCGTCGCGAGCTGCTCCTCGCGCAGCTCGCTCAGCACCTACGCGGTCGCGCGGCTCGTCGGTTACACGCTCGTCGGCGCCGCGATCGGCGCGATCGGCGCGCCGCTGACCGGGAGCCACCAGGTGCCGATCCGCATCGCAGCGGCGGCCATCGCGGCGTTCGTGCTCGTCCGCTCCGCGATCAAGCTGCTGCGCCCGCCGCCCGATCGCGCGCTCGTCCCGCTCCGACGCAAGAAGAGCTTCCACCCGGGCCTGCTCGGCGCGGCGACGTCGTTGTTCCCCTGTGGGGCGCTGCTCTCGGGGTGGATCGTCGCGAGCACCAGCGGCGGCGCGGTCGCCGGCTCGCTCGCGATGGCCGCGTTCGCGCTCGCGAGCACGCCTGCGCTCGTCGGCGCGGTGCTCGGCGCGACGTCGCTCGCGAAGCGCTTCGGCCACCTCCGCCGCGTCGCTGCCGGCGCGCTCTTCGCCGTGGCCGCGCTCACGGCCTTCCAGGCCACACGCGTCCAACAGCCGCACGCCTGCTGCGCAGCGAAGCACCCGTAGCGCGCCCGTAGAGCTCAGTAGCCGACGTCGATCTTCTTCTGGCTCGCGCTCGGCACCGGCTTCACCTTCACGACGCCGGTCTTGGCCGCGGTGGCCTTGGGCGACGGGGTGGTGCTCGGCGCGGCGACGCTGGCGGTGTCGCTCGGCGTGGCCTCGGGGGCGGCGGTCTCGGCGGGCTTCGCGGACTTGGGCTCTTCGGTGGCGGTGGGCGTCGGGGCGGCCGCGGGCTTGAGGTCTGCGCGCCGGCCGTTCGACGTGACGACCGCGATGACCGCGATGAGCGCGGCGATGCCGAACGCGATCGCGACGGGGACGAGCTTGGGACGGCGCTGCGGGACGGCCGGCTCGTCGTCGCTGTGGACGGTGAACGGCGTGGGGCCGATTCCGCTCGGCGGATCGCTCGGCGCGTAGGCCATCGGATCGGGATGCGAGTTGCGCTCCGGAGCCGCGAACAGCGGCACCGGCGTCGGTGCCGGGGGCGCGGGCGAGTGGTCGGGCGTGCGTCGGTACGGCGCGATGTCGCCGGGCGGCGGGGTGAGGTTGAGGTTGAGCGGGAGGACGCGTGTGCTGGTGACGCCGAGCCGCGTGCGCGCGCTCCGCACGGCTTCGAGCATCGCGGCCGCCGACGACCAGCGCTCCTCGGGCACGTTGCGGGTGGACTTGTCGATGATGGCGACGACGTCCGGGTGCATCGACGGCGCGAGCTCCGCGAGCGAACGCGCGGGCTGCGTGGCGACGAGCACCAGGAGCTCCTGCGGATTCTCGGCGGCGTGGACGAAGTCTCCGCATACGAGCGCGAACAGCGTGGCGCCGAGGGCGTAGAGGTCGGTGCGCGCGGAGATCTGCGCCGTCTTTCCGAGCGCCTGCTCGGGGGCCATGAACCCGGGCGTGCCGAACGCGGTGCCGGTCTTGGTGGACGTGATTCCGCCGGTGACGTCGTCGAGCAGGCGCGCGATGCCGAAGTCGAGGACGTGGATCTTGCCGTCCTTGTCGACGAGGAGATTGTCCGGCTTGAGGTCGCGGTGGACGATGCTCTTCTCGTGGGCGGCGTGCAGCACGAGCAGGACCTGCTCGGCCACGTCGAGCACCTCGCCCGCATCGAGCAGGCGCTCCATGGCGCGCTCGGCGAGGGTGGAGCCGACGACCAGGTCCATGACGAGGAACGCCGACTGATCGGTGTCGTCGACGTCGTCGTCGAGCACGCGGACCACGCCGGGGTGGTCGACCTTGTTGGCGAGGTAGCCCTCGCGAATGAACCGCGCGCGGATCTGCTGCGACGCGCTGATCGTCGGGTGGAGCATCTTGATGGCGACCCGCGCGCCGTTGCGATGCGTGGCGGCGTACACCGCGGCCATGCCTCCAACGCCGATCAGGCGATCGAGACGC
The DNA here is from genome assembly GCA_022843175.1 of Deltaproteobacteria bacterium. GTDB lineage: Bacteria > Myxococcota_A > Polyangia > Polyangiales > JADJMO01 > JALHOE01. Next base: position 18,185 of record JALHOE010000050.1, on the reverse strand, counting down.
CACTTGCCCTTGATGGTTCTGCCGAGGCGCTTGCGCGCAAGCTCCTCGACGACCGATTCGACCATCGCGGCCTAGTCTAGAACGAACCGGTCAACGAGACATGTCCGCCGGAGGGGCCGGGCGAAAACTGCAGGCTTACGGGGGGGGGTGACTGCTTGCCGGAGGGGGCGAGCAGGACCATGGTCAGGCCCGCCGCAGCGAGGATTCCCCCGGTGGCGTAGAGGATGTTGGCCGTGAGCTCGAGGCGGTCCACCTCGTCGGCGCGTTGACTTGCATCACGGCAGGACTTTGGCGCAGCGCAGTCCGCTTTGAGACTGTTGAACTTGTTGGTCCCGATGAGCCCCACCACGACGCCCCCCGCGAGGGCGGCGACGCCGACCGAGAGCGTGACGAAGCCGGCCGTCTTCAGCGGGCTCGAGCCGGTGGGCGGGCGATCGGAGGTCGAGGAACTGGTGGGCGCGACCGAGGTCGACGCGGTCGGCGCGGCGGAGGATGAGGATGAGGATGACGACGACGACGAAGCGACGGGCGGCGTGCCCCCGGGATCGGTACCCGCCTCGAGCGTGAGCGTGACGCTCTCGCTCTTGCCCTCGCCGATGTCGACGGACTCCTCGGAGGTCTTGTAGCCGATGGCGCGGGCGCGAATGACGTGCTTGCCGGGGTCGATGATCCGCGGGACGTCGAGCGCCGCCGTGGGCCAGGCCTTGCCGTCGACCTCGGCGGCGAAGCCGTCGTACTTCTGGGCGGCGCGGAGCGTGAGGTGACCGAGGCGCGGCTCCAGCTTCGGGAGCTCGAGCTTGGCCTCGGTGATCGCGTCCTTGAACGCGGGGGGCGCGTTGGCGGGGAGCGGCTCGAGCGTGAGCCTGCGCCAGGTCTCCGTGGCGTCGACGAGGCGGCCGACCTTGCCGTAACACCGCGCGAGGAACTGCAGGTGCGGCGGCGCGTGGAACAGCGACTCGGCGCGCTCCAGGCGATCGATCGCCGTGGCGCAGTCGCCCTTCTGCTCCGCGGCGATGCCCTCTTTCGCGAGCTCGCGCGCGGTCGCCTTGTCCTCGGCCGGGCCCGCGAATGCCGCGAAGGGCGCGGCTGCGATCGTGATCGCGAGGAGCATCGCGGTCGGACGATGGCGCTGGGTGGAGGGGAGTCGCACGCCGGTTCAGCCTATTACAGACGCTTCGCGCATCGGAAGCCGATCTGCGAATCGGGCGCGGTCGCCGCGATGCTCGTCGCCGAGCGGGCCGCGACGCGCAGCGCCGCGGCGATGTTGAGGTGGCTGCCGCCGCGGGTCAGCCGGTTGTTGGTCACCAGCGTGCTCGGGTCGGTGATCGGGTCGACCGAGCCCGCGGTGACGCCGGAGTAGCTGCTCGCGTGCGCGTCGAGCATCCACTCGCTGAAGCTGCCGGCCATGTTCCAGACGCCGTATTTGCTGCGTCCCCACACGGTGGAGGTGGCCGAGGCGCTCAGTGGCGTGCACGAGCCCTTGAGCGCGTGCACGCAGTCTATGTCGCCCTCGGCGAACGGATCGTCCTCGGTGCCCGGGTCCGACCAGGGGAACAGCCGGTCGTCGCCGCCCGCCGCGAGCTCCCATTCGGCCTCGGTCGGCAGGCGCTTGCCCTCGGACATGCAGAAGGCGAGCGCGGTGAACCAGTCGACGCAGTTGATCGGCTTGTCGTCGTTGATGTCGCTCGTGGCGCCGGCCCAGGTGCAGCCGCTCGTGGGCGGCTCGGTGGGCGCCGTGGGCCAGCTGTTACGCCATTTGAGGTCCTTGGACCCGGCCTTGAAGAACGATGCGTTGGCCGGCGGCCAGTACCGCGGTGTCGCGTTCCACCAGGCGCGGAAGCGCTTGACCGAGACCTCGTGCGGATCGATGTGGAACTCGTTGACGGTGACCGACACCTTGGGTTGCTCGTGCGGACAGCCGGACGGCGAGCACGCGGTCGGGTTGGCGGCACCGAGCGAGACGCCGCCCTTCGGGATGCAGAGCATGTCGGGCACGACGGTGGTGCAGTTGGGGAACACCGTGGGCGGTCCGGTATCGACGTCGGGGCGCGTATCGACCGGGGCGTCGGCGGTGTCGGCGCTATCGGCCGAAGTCTCGGTGATCGTCGAGTCCTTGAGCGGGCTCGTGTCGCGCGTGTCGAGCGTGCTGTCGACGGCGGTGTCGGTGGTGCCGGTGTCGCCGACCGCGGTGTCCGGGCGCGGAACCGCGCTCACGAACGGGTCCGTCTCGAACGAGCACGCGACTCCCCACGCGGTCGTTGCGCAGGCCAGCACGATCACACCCGCCGAAGCCGTTCGCCGGATAAGCACGATTAGCCGGCCACTCTAGCACCAAATCAGAACGCTGCTCCCAACCCGAGAACCGCTCCGCCCGCAACGGGGGTGGTGAAGGGGTGAAAAGAGGTAAGCGTCTTCGGGAGGGGGCGCGACTTGGTCTCTTTGGTCTCCGGGACGAACGAGACGTGGGCCTGGACCACCCCCCCCACGGCGAGCGCGACGAACGTGCCGAGGCTGATCCAGTTCACGACCCGCGCGGTGTCGGCAGCGGAGCGCGCCTCGTTGGCGTCGACCGGATCGCGCGGCAGGGACTGATGGTAGAAATACGAGACCGTCGCGGTGCCGAGGGCGAGCAGCTCGGTCGACGCGAAGAAGATCCCGAGGCCCGGGTCGCCGTTCTGGAACTGGCCGTAGCCGAAGGGGATCGACGCGAGCACGCGCGAGCGCTTGGTGACGGTGTCGTAGCGGCTCGCGTATTCCTCGAGCCCCTTCACGCGGAGCCCGAGCTTCGCGTTCTCGGCCTCGAGGGCGGCGATCTTCTTGGTGTTGGCGTCTCCCGCCTTCTTGTCGGCGGCCTCCTTCTCGAGCTTCTCGCGGATGCGACGGAACTCGTCGAGGACGCCGGGGGGGAAGAGGATCGCGTCGGGCTCGAACTTCGCGTTGCTGCGGAGAATGCGCTCGAACTGCGCGTCGGCGTCGGCGATGCGACCGAGGTACATGTCGCTGGCCCCGCGGATCATGCGCGCTTGGTTGATCAGCCCCGGGTCCTTGATGCTCGGCGTCGGTCCGTCGGTCGCGAGCGCGAAGTGTTGCGCGGCCTGGTTGTGGTTGCCGTCCTCGTAGAACTTCTTGCCGACCTTGAACGCGTCGAGCTCGGCCTGGGTCGGCGCGGCGGACGCAGTGGCTGCGGTCGCGACGAGGGCCACGACGCCGAGGTGCTCGAAGCGCATTTTTCTCAGTCGAAGCGGACGGCTCGGGCGTCGCCGGGGACGAGGGTAACGGTCTCCGACTTCGTTGGAAAGCCCGATGCTTCGACCGTGATCGTGACCGGCACCTGGGTGTCGGTCAGCACGACGCTGAGCGGCGCGGGCCCGGTCGCGAGCTGCACGCCGTCCGACTGACGCACGACGGTGACCTTGGCGCCCTCGGCGCCGATCACGTTGATGCGCGCCGGTTTGAGCGCGAGCTTGAACGTCTGCGACTGCTCCCCCTCGCCCGCCTCGACGCGGAACTTCTGGGTGAACGGCTCGCAGCAGCCCGAGCGGCCGGTGATGCTGATGGTGTGCTCGCCCATCGAGAGCTCCTGCACCGGATCGCCGAACGAGTCGTGCGGGGCGCCGCCGTCGACGGAGTAGGTGCCGGGCGGGAACACGCTGATGCGTACTCGCCGCTTGGACGCGCCGGCGTCGGCCGGTCCGCCGGTGACGATCGGCGGGACGGTGGTGAGGATCGCCACCGACGCCGAGGGGACGCCGGCGTCGACGCGCGCGCTCGGGGCGGTGCTCGGCTCGGCGCTCACGCTCTTGGTCGGCACCGGGGCGACCGACACGCTCGCCGAGGGGGCCGTGTGCGCGCGCGACTGCGACCAGCGCACGACCCCGAAGGTGCCGCCGGAGACGAGGAGCGCGGCGGCCGCGATCGGGATGGCGCGCCGCAGCCCGCGCATGCGGCGTTCGCGGGTGCGCAGCGTGGTGACGGCGCGCACGAGCTTGGGATCGGTGGGGTCGTAGGCGAGCGCGCGGTTGAGATCGTGCGCGCTGCCGACGATGTCGCCGCGTTCGCGCGCGGCGATGGCGCGCTGCAGGAGGATTGGCTTCATGCGCTCGCCCCACTTGCCGGCGATGGCGCGCGGGTCGTGGACGAAGTCGAGGAGCTCACGGTCCGGCTCCTTCACCCCCATCGCGTCGAGCTCGGCGCGGATCGCCGCCTCGACCTCGTCGACCGTTCCCGGGCGGCGCTCGGGATCGCGCGCGAGCATCGACGCGACGATCGCGCTCCAGCGACCGCCGACCGTCGGCGCGACGCGCTCGGCCGGGGAGAAATCGCCCTCGAGCACGCGGCGGATCACCTGCGCCGGGTTCTTGCCGTCGAACGGCAGCTGCCCGGTGAGGAGCTCGTAGAAGAGGACCCCGGTCGCGAAGATATCGACCTTGGGGGTGATGTCGCCGGACTCGATCTGCTCGGGCGCCATGTGCGCGGGCGAGCCGAGGATTTGCCCGGTGGACGTCATCGACTGCGCGTCGAGGATCTTGGCGATGCCGAAGTCGGTGAGCTTGGCGACCGGCGCCGGGCGCGAGGGATCGCTCTGGCGCTGCGAGGTGCGCGGGCTATCGGCGTCGGCCTTGAGGCCGGCGATGAGGATGTTCTCGGGTTTGACGTCGCGGTGGACGATGCCCTCGTGGTGGGCGCGAGCGAGCGCGGAGAGGATTTGCAGGACGAGCGCCGCCGCCATCTCCGGCGGGAAGAGCGCCGGCGAGTCGTGGCCCAGCTCGGCGCGGAGGTTCTGCAGGTATTTGCGGAGCGAGGGGCCGTCGACGAGCTCGGCGACGAGGAAGCGCTCCTCGTCGTCGATGTCCGGCACGTCGTAGATCTCGACGATGGACGGGTGCTTGAGCTTGGCGACGGCGCGCGCCTCGTGACGGAAGCGCTCGGCGATCTCGGTGTTGTCGCGGAGGTGGCGGTGGATGACCTTGAGCGCGACGTCGCGCTCGAGCCGCGGATCGCGCGCGCGCTACACCGAGGCCATGCCGCCGTGACCGAGCTCGTCGACGATCTCGTAGCGGCCGAGCGTGGTGCCGATGAGCGTGCGGCTGGCGCCGGAGCGGAGCGTGGTGCTGATCGGGCTCGGGTTGCTCGGGCCGCTGGTGACGCTGGAGAGCGCGGGGACGACGCTGTCGATCGCGCTCGGCGGGATCGGCGTGCGGATCATGACCGGTTTGCGCGGAGCGACGTTCGGGTCCGAGTCGCCCTGGATCGTGGGCGCGGAGGGGCGCACCGACTCGGCCTCGGTCGGCGGGCCGGCAGTCGGATCGGTGCGACGGTTGTCGCCCTCTCCGCTGACTGCTTCCTCGGGCTCGACCATCGAAGAGACAATTCTCGACTGTCGACACTCGACTGTCACGTCTACCTTTGACGCGCATGGCCGCCACGCACCCGATTTCCCAGGCGGTTCTCTCCGTCCTGAAGCGGCTGCTCGGTGCGGAGCTCTCGTTTGTCGGGCGTATCGTCGATGAAACGCTCGTTATCCACGAAGGGATTGATCTGGTCCGTGGCGCGGTGACCACGGGCACGGTGGTGCCGGTGGTCGAGACGCTGGCCGGCGTCGTCCAGCAGAGCGGCGCCCCGGTCCTCCGGGGCGGCCCGCTCCCGATCGCCACCCGCTTCGAGCGGGAGCTCGGCGCGCGCGCGGCGCTCGTCGTCCCGGTCAACCTCCGCGACGGCACGATCATCGGCATCCTCGCGGCGCTCCACCGCGACGACCGCACCTTCGGCACCGGCGACGCCGAGCTGGTGGCGGACCTCGCGCGCGCGGTCGCGACCGAGATGGAGGAGATGATCACGATCGAGCGGGCGGTCGACGTCGAGCGCGCGCGCCTCGCCGGCTTGCTCGCCCGCGGCCTGGCGCACGACTTCGGCAACATCATCTCGTCCGCGCTCGCCAACCTCGGCTCGCTCGCGCGCATCGTCGAGGACCGGCAGCTGCGCGAAGCGCGCGAGCCGATCGAGGAGATCACCGCATCGCTCGAGGCGGCCAAGGAGCTGATCGCTCGTCTTCGCGACGTCGGCCGGAGCGATCCCAAGCAGTCGCGTCGGCGCGGGCTCGATCCCACCGCGATCGCCTCCAAGGCCGTGGCGATCGCGCGCGGGCTGTTCGGCAGCCAGAGCGGCGGCGGGTGGATCGACCTGCGCCTGGTTCCGCCGGACCTGCCGATCGAGATCCGCGGCGACGACCACGCGATCGAGCAGGCGCTCCTCAACCTGGTGCTCAACGCGCGCGACGCCGTGCGCGACCGCGGCGGCCGGGTGACGGTGCGCGTGCTCGCACAGAGCGTGACCACGCCCGATCTGCAGCGCCCCTGGCAGACGGCGGGCCAATGGGCGCTCCTCGCGGTCGACGACGACGGCCCCGGCATCGACGCCGCTGCGCGCGACAAGATCTTCGAGCCCGGCTTCACCACCAAGGGCGAGCGCGGCAGCGGCCTCGGCTTGTTCCTCGTGAAGATGACGGCGACCGCGCACGGCGGCGGCGTGTTCGTCACGAAGTCGCCCGAGGGCGGCGCGCGCGTCGCCATCGCGCTGCCCGCGACCCAGCGCAAATCGACCGCCGGCTTCCGCCCCCCGCTGGTGCTCGTCGCCGACGACGAGCGCGGCCTGCGAAGGGCGTGCGCGCGCGAGCTCGCGGCCGCCGGGCTCGCGGTGGCAGAGGCTGCGGATCGAGCGTCGGCGCTCGAGATCGTCGAGGCCGATCCCAAGCGCATCGTCGCGGCGATCATCGATCGCGATCTCGGCGACGGGAGCGGCGAGGACGTGGCCCGCCGGCTCCGGCAGCTGAACCCCAATGCGTACGTGGTGGAGACGAGCGGCGCGGACGTGGACGGGATCCTGGAGAAGCCGTTCGATCTGCCGGCGCTGGTGAACCGCGTGCTCGACGCGGTGCGGGCGTATTCGAAGTCGTAGCTCGGGTCCGGGTTGGAACCAGAAGTCGAGTGCTATCCTCGCGGTGTGACGCTCGGAGCGCGTGACACCCGGCCCGAAGTCGAAGAGCGCATGCTGCAGCTCTACCGGCAGCTGACGCCGCAAGAGAAGGCTGCGCGCATCTTCGACCTCAACCGCGCTGCGCGAGCCCTGTCCGCCGCACGCATCCGCAGGGATCACCCAGAGCTCTCCGAACGAGAGGTCGATGTCCGCGTGGCCGCGCTGGTTTACGGGCGCGAGTTGGTCCGTAGGGCGACGGGGATCGATCCCGGCCCCGAGTACGAATGAGCTTCGCGCAGAGCGACGCGCTGACCGCCGTGCTCCGTGTGGCAGCGGTGCTCGACGGGCTCGCCGTGACCTACGCCGTGGGCGGTTCGTTCGCCAGCTCGGTCCAGGGCGTGTTCCGAACGACGAACGACGTCGACGTGGTCGCGTCCCTACGCGAGGAGCACGTCGTCCGGTTCGTCGAGCAGCTCGGCGACGACTTCTACGTCGACGCCGACATGGTGCGTGACGCCATCCAGCGCCGCAGCGAGTTCAACGTGATCTACCAGCCGGCGATCTTCAAGATCGACGTCTTCGTGCCGCGCCTCGACCTTGTCGCACGACGCGAGCTCGCGCGAGCCGAGGTGTTCGACTTCGGCGATCAGCAGCTTCGCGTCATCTCGGCCGAGGACGTGATCGTGCAGAAGCTCCATTGGTATCGGCTCGGCGGCGAGGTCGCGCAACGCCAATGGGAGGACGCGCTCGGCGTCGTGAGGACGCGTCGCGACCGTCTCGATCTCGCCTACATGCGGGAGACCGCCGAGGCGCTCGGCGTGTCCGAGCTACTCGCGCGTTTGCTGTCCTGAGCTGTGATGCTGCAACACCCGGTGCCGACTGTGAAGTGCGGCAGCCACGTGCTCTCGACCAAATGCTCGAGGACGACGACGAGCGTCGGCCTCCTCGGAACCGTGACCACCTCCGACGGCGCATTTGCGGCGACAGAAGTTCGCGCCGGGCTGGTCCTCGGTAGCGCATCCGCGGGCTGGTTCGAGGCATCGGCGGACAGCCGTGCTTGTCGGGGGCACCCGCGACCTCGGGACACTCGTCGACGGCGTCGGGGATCCCGTCGTGAGCGGCGTCGACGGGAGGGCCGGCATCCGCGGTCGTGGACGCAATGACCGGCGCGGGCCCGGGCTGCGGCGAACGACATCCGCTCAAGGCCAGGGCCGCGGCGACCAGCTGGCTACGCCGCGCGAGGATGCGTTCGCGGGAGGTCATGCCGCGAGCGTAGACCGACTTCGGTGGCTGGCACGTCGACCGGGAGAGTATGCTGAAGGCGTTGCCGTCGGTCGTCTCCCGCATTCGTCACGCCGAGGAGAGCTATGGCCTCGGTGGCGGCGACGTCTGGTGGGAGTCGCTCCGCGAGGACTTCCCCGAGCTCCGCGATCGGTTCGAGATGCGCGCGCTCGATCGCGCCAAGGTCTCGGTCACCGCGGCGTGCGACGTCGTGCTCCGCACCCTCGGCGCGACGCTGGTGGGCACGCTGGCGTTCCCGCTCGGCTATCACCCCGCGGCGATCCGGCGTGCGACCGAGGCGCGCGGGTTCTACGAGGGGCTCGCGCGGGGCGGCGATCCGGCGCGGTTCTTCCTCAAGCCTCCGTCCGACGTGCCGGTCACGCTGAAGCCGGCGCGCGGCACGTTGTTCAAGCCGAAGGACGGCGTCTGCGAGGATCTCTCGTTCGAGAGTCCCTTTGTGCCGATGTACGAGGGCGAGCGAGAGCGCTACCTCTCGCACCGCCAGAACCGCATCGCGCACGCGCGCGTGTGGCGTCACCGGCACGGCCCGCGACCGACGGTGATCGCGCTCCACGGGTTCTCGGCAGATCTCTACCACCTCAACGAGTGGTTCTTCGCGCTGCCGTGGCTCTACGCGCTCGGCTGCGACGTGGTGTGCTTCACGCTGCCCTTCCACGGGCGGCGGAGCACGCGGTTTTCCCCGTTCTCGGGGCACGGCTTCTTCGCCGGCGGGCTCAATCGCTTGAACGAGGCGTTCGCGCAGGCGGTGTTCGATCTACGCATCCTCCTCGATTGGCTCGAGGCGCAGGGAGCACCGGAGACGGGCGTGACCGGCGTGAGTCTCGGCGGGTACACGAGCGCGCTGCTCGCGTGCGTCGATCCCCGCCCCGCGTTCGTGGTCCCCAACGTCGCCCTGGTGAGCCTCGCCGACCTCATCCTCGAGTGGGAGCCCATCGGCATGGCCGCGCGCGCGACGATGCGCGCCCATGGGCAGAGCCTCGCCGACGTGCGCGCCGCGCTCGCTCCCTGCAGCCCGCTCACCTGGAAGCCGCTCGTCCCGCGCGAGCGACGCTTCATCATCGGCGGCGTCGCCGATCGCCTCGCGCCGCCGAAGCACTCGCGCCTGCTCTGGGAGCACTGGGAGCGCTGTCGCATCCACTGGTTCGCGGGCAGTCACCTGGTGCACCTCGATCGGGGTGAGTACCTCCGGCAGCTCGAGCGGTTCCTCCGCGAGCTGTCGTTCCTTCCCGATCAGCAGAGGCCGGCGTCGCAGGCCTTCTTCCGGTAGTCCTTCGCCTTGGCGGCGTTCGGGGCGGTGCCGATCCCCTTCTCGTACGCGAACGCCGCCGCGACGCACGCGAGCGGCTCGTCCGCGCAGGCATCGGCGACCTTCTTCGTCGCCGCGAGCACGTCGGCCTTCACCTTGAACGCCGCCTGCCCGCGCAGATACACGAGCCCCGCGCACGCGGCGGTGCGCCCCGCGGCGCACCCCTTGTGGAAGTGCGTCGCCGCTCCGTCCACGTCGCGCTTCACGCCGCGACCGGTCGCGAGCATGTAGCCCGCGTTGGTGCACGACGCGGCAGCGCCGCCCTCGCACCCCTTGGCGAACAGCGCCGCCGTCTTTCCGAACAGCGCTTCGTCCTTGAGCTGGGCGTCGATCGCGAGCCGCACGGCGATCGCGCAGCCCATCGCGGAGCCGGCGTCGCACCCGACCCGCGCGACCTTCATCGCCTCCCCCGCAGACGTCTTCATCACGAGATCCGCGAGCAGAACGCACGCGTCCGCGCGACCGAGCTTGCACGCGCGCGCATACGTCGCGCGCCCCTGATCCTTGGCCGCCGTCGCTCCCGCGAGGTTCCACGAGAGCCGCATCGCGCGGTATCCCGAGCACGATTTGCCCTTCGCGCAGGGCGGATCCTCGAGCTCGAACTCGTAGCCCTCGACGACGGCGTCCTCGGCGCGCGCGAGCAGCATGCACGCGTCGCGATCGTCCTGCTCGCACCGGGTGCGCGCGGTGGACTCGACCTCTTTGATCCTCGCCTCGAGATCGCGACACGCGAGCGGCCAGGTCGCGCCCTCCACCCCGCGCGCGCACTCGACCATCGACGTCGCCACGAACGCGTCGAGCGCGACGCACGTCGAGAACGCGCGCGCGGACCCCGCCGGGCAATCGCCGGTGCGACGCGGCCGCGCGACGGTGAGGAAGGGCCGGGCTGCGTGGAAGAAGACGAACGGGCGGCCGCTCGGATCGAGGGTGAGCGACAGCCCCAGATCGGTCGCGTCGGCGATGCGCTCCACCTTCCACGCACCCTCCCGCAGCGCCGCATAGCGCACCGAGGGCGGCAGCTTCGGGTGCTCTCGCGCGAGGAACGCGACGTGCGCGACGCCGTCTCCGCCCACCGCGAGATCGATCCACGCTGGCATCACCAGCTCCGCCATCGCGACCGGCTCACCTTTCCACTTCGTTCCCGCCAACGTCGCGTGCCTCACGCCGTTGGGCGTCGCGAACGCGACGTGCTCGTGGCCATTGCCATCGACGACGAGCACCGGATCCGCGCCCTTCTCGAGCGCCGTGACCTGCCAACCGCCGTCCCGGCTCGCATACCTCACGCCCGCCGACTCGTAGACGACGCGCGGCCTCCCCGCGGCGTCGAGCGCGAGCGAGCACGTCTCGCCGCTCGGCGCGATCTGCTCCGTCGACCACGCTCCGCCGCTCTTTCGCGCGTACATGAGCTCGCCGCCGGTCTGCACGAAGCAGAGGTGCAGCCCCCCCGACGCATCGACGGCCAGCCGGCGTGCGACCCCCGAGCTGTGCTCGCGCGCTCCCTTGAACACGACCTGCTCCTCGCGCCCGCCCGCGCGCAGCGTGACGGCGTGCACCAGCCCCTCTTTGAAGGAAGGGCCGATCGAGATCACGTGCGTGGCCTCGCCGGCGAAGGCGATCCCGAGATCGTTCTCCACGCCTCCCGCGAGCACCGTCGTCCATTCGCTCTTCTCGGCGCGCCCGAGCAGCAGGCTCTGCGTTGCATAATCTCCGTATACAAACGCGAGCGCGCCCTTGGGATCGTGCGCCGCCGAGACGCCGCGGAACGGACCGCGCCGTACGACGTCCAGCACCCAGTCGATCGGCGCGGCGTCCCCGGCGCGAGCGCTCGAGACCGGTCGCGGCGCCGGGGGTGCAACGGGCGCTGCAGCGGGCGATCCACTGCAGGCGACCAGCATCACCACGACCGCGCGCATCGGGCGAACCTATCACGCGGGCACGGCCCCTCGGGGGCGCCGGGGCTCTCGTTGTAAGGTTTCCCCGGGCGTCGGGACTATCCCCCTGTGACCCCAACGAGAACCCTCCCCGTGACCGGGAACGACGACCGCGTCGCGACGATCCTGAGCGAGCACCAGCGCGCGCTGGAGCGGGTCGTCGCGAGCTACGTCCGCTCCGAGGCCGACCGCAACGATCTCCGCCAGGAGATCGCCCTCGCCCTGTGGACGGCGCTTCCGTCGTTCCGCGGCGCCTGCAGCGAGAAGACCTTCCTCCTCCGCATCGCGCACAACCGCGCGCTCAGCTACGTCACGCGGCGCGGCGGCCCCCGCGAGCGCTTCGAGGAGATCGACGACGACAACGTCGCCGCCACCACCGGAAAGAACCCCGCGGTTGCCTACGAACGCAACGAGCGCACCCACCGCATGTTCGCGGCCGTCCGTGCGCTCCCCGTCGTGCACCGACAGGTGATCACCCTCCTCCTGGAGGGCCTCTCCCACCGCGAGATCGCGGACGTGCTCGGTGTCACCGAGAACGTCGTCGCGGTCCGCGCCAACCGCGCGCGAAACGCGCTCCGTGCCCTTCTGGAGGGAACATGACCGACTCCGAGCTCAAGTCCTGGCAACGCGAATGGCAATCCCTCGGCGGCGGCGCCGATTTCGCCGCGGCCCTCGCCGAACGCGCCCGCCGCGACGGCCGCAAGCTGCGCACGTCGACGCTGGGGGAGATCGCCGGGGTGATCGTCTCCACCTCGATCTGCGTGTGGCTGCTCGTGCGTTCGCGCGGCGCCATCGAGGTCGTGGCGATGCTGGCGTTCATCCTGATCTTCAACGGCGCGTGGCTCACCTACTTCTTCACGCTGCGCGAGGGCGCGTTCTCCGCGAGCGGCGAGACGACCGAGGCCTTCGTCACCCTGACCCGTCGGCGCTTCGCGATCGACCGCCGCTGGGTCGAATTCTCGCGGCGATGGACGTACGCCCTCCTCGCGATCATCACCCCGTGGGCGATCTGGTTCGCGTCCAAACACGCCGACGCCTACCGCGCCGAGCCGTGGCGCGCGGCGGTCGGGTTCGGGGGTGTGGCGGTGATCCTCACCGGGCTGTTGCTGTGGCTGCGCCACAAGGAGCGCCGCACCCGAGCGAACGAAGCCGCGTTCGAGGCCGAGCTGAAACGCGCCGACGTCTTGTGACTGTGGGTGCTCCTCGTCGTGCGGCTCGATGCGTGAGCGTCAGGGGATCGCGCTCTTGGAGGCGACGTATTCTGCGAGCTCGCGCGCGCGGGGGTGGGTCTCCGAGAACGCAGTGGCGTCGAAGCTGCAACGCACGGGAGTGAACGTCGTACCGGCCGCGGTCGAGGTGAACGCCGACGCGTGGGCCAGATCGCCGAACGGAATCTCGAGCTCGACGCCGGGCTCGCGAGGTTCGAGCGGCGACGCGGTGACTCCGCGTACGCACGAGCGGCCATCGCGCGCGACCGCGAGCGCAGTGCGCGAGGACACGAACAGTTGTTCCTTGCCCGCCGCGCCGAAGAGGATCGGCCGAGGCAGCTCGGCATCTTCGAACACAATCGTCTCCCGGGCGTCGGCTTCGGGGGGGCAGGGTGGAGGCGGGTCGGGCAACCCGACCGGGCGCGCGAAGGTCGCCCTGATTTCGGGAGGAGAGGCGGCGACCGGTGCCGATGCGAGGAAGGAGTTGTTGTCGCCCGCGGTGCGAACGAGCGCGAACAGCGTCTCGTCGCCGAACGTCAGCGCCTGCGTGACGTTTGGACCCGACAGGGGGAAGCCGAGCTGCAATTGGAATGCGCGAAGCGTCCACGGCGCGCTCATCGAGGCCGACTCGGCGACGAGCCCGGTTCCGAGCGTGGGGCTCGCAACGATCGACCAACCCGTTCCCTTGCGAAGGACGCGCGCGTCGGTCAGTCGCCGCAGGTAGGGCGGCGCCGCGCGTTCTTCGAGGACCTTGCCTGTCCATGACACGGCGAACAATGCGTCTCCGTGGCGAATCACGAAGCCCGTGTCGTCTGCGCCGAGCAGCTCCGGGCCCATGCCCCACGGCAGCTTGTCGATCGTCCCGCGCGTGAGCTTGCCCGTCTTCGCATGCCATACGGCGAAGGCCACCGAGAGCGTTGGGAGGCCATCGGGCGGGGGGCCGTACGGGATCGATTCGAGCGCGAGAGCCCCTGTGCGCGTGAAGTAGCCGACAGCGTGCTTCGATGGGAGCAGGCTCACCCGCTCGAGCACCGGCTTCAGCGCGGATCGCGTCACGAGCTCGAGCGCGCCGGACGAGCGAACGAAGCGCGACCACGCGACACCCCGGGAGCGATCCTCCGTCCATCCACTGCTGGCGGTCCACCCGACGTGCGCGGGCTTGCCCTCTTCGTGGCAGCGCAGCGGGGTGCCGTGCCTGTGGGCCGGGGGCCCCTTGCTCGGTTCGCTCGGCGTCGGGTCGGGCGACCAACCCACGCGGAGGGCGGCGGAGCCGATCCAACACTGCGCAGCGCTGCAGTGGATTGTCCCGCCACTGGAGGGAGCCGCGACGCGACGCCAGGTCGAGCCCGCGTCGCTGCTCTCCATCATCGAGCCGGTCGCGGTCCCAATGAGCAGGCGCGCGCCGGCGACGCCGAGCTCCATCGTACCGAACGGCAGATCGATCGCGCTCCAACCGGGCGAGCCCTCGCGCTTCGACCAGGCACGGCGTACGAACCCATCGGCGAACGTCACGACGCGGGCACTGGGATCGATGCCCAGCGCACCGCGCATCGCCGGCGCAGGCGGTGGAGCATGCGGCGCCGCGGGACCGAGCTCGTGTGCGTCGAAAGACTTCCCCCCGTCCACCGATCGAAACACCGTCGGCGCCCGCTTCGCGGAGGCTCCGAGCGCGACGATCTCGGTGCCGACGAAGTGTGCGTCGAGAAGCGATGCGCCGGGAGCGGGCACGACGGCGGGTGTGAAGGCGGACGAGCCGCCGCTGCGCACGAGCCACGGCGAAGCACAGCTCGGTCCGGTGAGGCACGCACCCGAGATCAAGAGCGAGCCGTCTCCGCCGCCGAACAGGCGCAGCGTACTGGTCTTGTTGCGAACCAGCTTCGCGAGCACCGACCACAACTTGCCTCGATCGCTGCTGCGCAGCACTTCCACCAGAGGTGCCTCGCGCACGCAGGCCACGACGAGCGCGTCGCCTGCAACGGCGAGGGTCGCGTCGCGGCAGTCGTCGAGCTTGGCCAGGGGCTTCGACGAAGTGAGCTCCCCGAGGTTCTGCCGGACCAGCTCGACGCTCGTATCCGACGGAATGAGCTCCAGCCACTCGTTGGCACCAAACACCCCGGCTTCGCCCCGGGCGTGCACGCCGTGGAGCAAACGCGGCGTGCGGTGAGAGACGAACACCGACGAGCTGTACTTCGCTGCGACGAGGCTTGGCGGCGTTCCGGTCAGGCGCGCAGCCTCGGACGCGCTCGCCTCGTACCCGGAACCACTCGCCACGCCGAGAACGAAGAGGTCGCCGGTCTCGTCGCGATCGATCGCGAGGGCACCCGCTGTTGGTGAAGCGATGGGGCGAAATGTGGCGCCGTCGTCGGTCGTGACGAGCAGGCGCTCGGGTGAGAAGAGGAGGAGGCCGACGCCGTCCGCGCGCATGCGGATCCTGCGCGGCGCGGCTCCCGCGACCGGCACTGCGACCTTCGCCCACGTCACGCCATCGGTGCTCCGATGAACGGCGCCACCGCCGACGGCGACGATGGCCCGCTCGCTCGCGGACGCATCTTCGAAGGTCTGCGGCGGCGCCGTGCGCGCGCCGAGTGGTCCGAGCAGCGTTTTGGTGCTCCACGTCGAGCCGTCTGCCGCGATGAACCGAAAGCCGGAAGCAAGCCGCTGCACGGCGACGAGCGAACGATCGGCGACGTCTTCCGCCGTTTTGGGGTCGCCGTTGGCGACCTCGATGGCACGTTCTCCGCGTCTACCGAGGAGCACGACCGTCGTGGCGTCGAGACGGACTCGGACGTGAGCGCGGTCGAGCTCGTAGCGCCAGAAGGGTTGCGCGAGCGGCGCATCGGCTGCCGAGGGTGGGCCGGCCGGAGCTTTCGTGGCGACGCTCGCACTCGGCGCGGCTCCGGGCGGCTCGGATGCGAAGTGCAGCGCGGGTGTTCGCGTGCACGCGATGGACAGCGACAACGCGAACAGCGGCCGACAAGACACCTTCGAGCCCCCGATCTCGGAGAAGGGTGCGAACGAGCGCTCGGCTGTGTCCACCCATCCACCGCGACGTTACCCCCTGAAACTGCGCGGCATCACCTGCGCCGTCGTGCTTCGGCTGAATCGCGATTCGTCCGGCCCGATCGGTTGGGGCCATCGTAGTCTCGCGCGGATGAACCGGCGCACGAAGCTCGTCTGGCTGCTGATGATCGCGTGCGCCGTCGGCGCCTTCTTCGGAGGCAGGGCGTTGTTGCGTCGGTACGCGGGCAACAAGGCCGCCACGACGTTCGCCCGCTTCTCTCGCTGCCTCGTCGGCAGCGAGCCGCTCGGCAACGAGACTCCGAGTCGGCGCCTTCGACGCATCGAGCTCGGCGTCTTGGAGCGAAAGCTTGGCCAAGTCCCCGCCGCCGCCGACGCGGAGTGGCCGGCGCGATGCGATCGCTACGCGCACGACCTCGACCGCGCATTGCCCGACGCGTTCCACGGCCCGAACGCCGTCGACGACGCGCAGGGAATCATGGGTCCGCTCGACCAACTGAGAGCGGACCTCCGGAAGGGCGAGATCGCCGCGCAGGATTTCCTCTCACCGATCGAGCGCGTCTGGTCCGCATCCCGCATCAAGGGAACGATCGGCGATGTCTCCGACGTGCCGCTCCCCCCGGCGCCGGCGCAGCTGGTCGGGATCGGCGCGGCCCCGCCGATTTCGGACGACGGCATCGTCCACGACCTCGAGCCTTCAAGATCGCGGTGAGCGACCTGCGTCAATCGTTCGCAGCGACGACGTTGGGTGGCGTGGTGGCGTTCCTCGCCGTCGAGGGGAGCGCGCTGACCTTGCGGATGGCGCCCATCGGCGACCTCGCCAAGGCACCCGTGCGCGTCCTTGACGACGCCGACTACCGGAAGGGCGGCGTCATGCTGCATGGCATCTATCTCTTTGCACGCGGACGCTTCGCGGTGCTCATCGCGAACAGGATGGGGGGCGCGTCCGCCTTCCGGCTCGACGCGGCGGGCAAGCTCGAGCGAGTGGTGGTCGATCCGGGGTGAGCGCACCACCGAGCGAATCACCCACGCGAAGATGACTGCGAGCGCTGGACGTCGACGCCGTGGCGCCGGAGCGCGCCCGGCTGCGCTGGATGCTCGGCGAGGCGGGCGCGGGCGCGGGCGTAGAGATCCTTCTGGTCGCGCGCGTCGAGGAGCCGCGACGCGGCGAAGTCCCCGAGCGTGATGGAGAGCTCGCGGAGCGCGTCGCTCGCGTATTCGCCGCGAAGGAGCTCGACGACTTCTTCCTCGACGCGCGGCTTGCCGCTGCGAAAGACGACGCCTTCCGGGATCGTCGGCTGCGCGGCGAGCCACTTCGCGCGCGCGCGGGGCGTGCGCTCTTCGTACGACGCGTCGCGCTCGAACATTCGATGGAGCCAGATCGGCGCGTTGTTCTGGAGCTCGTGGTCGCGCCTCTTCGCGGCGGCGACCAGCAGCGGCACCATGGGCGCGGTGCCGACGAGGAACGCCGCAAACGCGCCGTGTCGTGCCGCCTCGACCTCGCGACCGAGCACGCAGGCCGCGATCGCTTCCTCGAGACCGGGCCCGACGACGTGACGGAGCGCGCGCGCCGCCTCGATGCGGACCATCTGCTGCTCGAACCGGTCGGTGCGCTTCGGGTATTCGTGCTCGATGAGCGCGATCGGCACGAACGCGAGCTGGTGATCGCCGAGGCGGGCGAGCCCCACGGCGATGTCGATGAGCGCGCGCAGCGGCCGCATCTCCCAGTCGCGCGCGCGGACGCGGCGCGATCGTGCCACTGCCCGCTGTGCATGTACTTCACCAGCGGCGCGATCGCGCGCGGATCGCGCGTCGCGCCGAGCGCGCGGAGACCGAGGAACGCCTCGTCACCCTCGAGGAGCGGGGTGTACAGCTCGACGAGCCCGGGATCGCGGACCTCGTGGAGGACGTTCTCGAGATACCCGGTCGCCTCGAACCGCTTGTTCACGATGGCGTCGAGGAGCTCCTCCGCGGCGGCGAGCCCGCGCGCGGCGAACTTGGCGGCGACCTTCTCGGACTTCAGGAGAGACGCGAGCGACACGGAGGCATTCAACTCTTCCCGACGCGCAGCGACAACCGTACCCACGGATAGTGCCGCCGAGCGTCGCGTCACGAAGAGCGGGGTGGCGCGGCGAGACAGCAGCGCAGTCTGCGGCGACGCTGCTCGCACAGCGGAGCATGGGGACTTCGTGGATCACTTCCCCTTGCAGTGCGCGTGGGCCGCGACGCACGTCGCTTGATCGTCGGCGAGCTTGCCGCAGTCCGGGCCCGTGAGGCCGCAGCCCGACGCCGAGAACTTCACGCAGGCAGCGCCGGTCCACAGCCATCCCGGCTCGAAGTACGCGTCGCAACTGCCGGTGCCCGCGCACTTCTGCGGCGCGCACGACGCCGGCGGGACCTTCGCCGTCGCGCTCGGCGCGGGCGTGGTCGCGGGCGAGGCGCTCGCGG
>JALHOE010000049.1 GCA_022843175.1 Deltaproteobacteria bacterium | reverse complement strand
GCGATCGCCGGCGCGTGCTCCACCGGCGCGCGGCGGACCTGGTCGAGGCGCGCAACCTCGGCGCCCCGGACTTCCCGCTCCTCTACGGCGCGATCGCCCGCCACTGCGTCGAGGGCGGCGATCCGCTGCGCGGCGCGCGCTACCACGCGCTCGCCGGAGACCGTGCGATGTCCACGTTCGCCAACCGAGAGGCGCTCGGTCACTTCCGCGCCGCGCTCGCGCTCGCCGACGCCGCTGGGCTCGACCCGGTGCGCCGCGCGCGCTTCGAGCGCCGCATCGCCGAGGCCGAGTACGCGCTCGGCGATCTCGGCGCCTCCGAGGAGCACCTGTTTCGCGCGCTCGAGCACCTCGGCGAGGCGCGTCCGCGCACGTTCGCGTGGGCGGCGTCGGTCGCGCGCGATCTCCCGATGCAGCTAGCCCATCGGCTCGGCTCGGCGTCGGTCGCGCGCGACGAGGTGGAGCGCGAGCGGCTCGCCGAGTCCGCGAGGGTGTTCGATCTCCTCGCCGAGCGCGCGTACTACGGCTTCGACGCGTCGGTGATGGTCGCCGCGAGCCTGCGCGCGGTGAACCGCGCCGAGCGTGCCGGCGTGGCGATCGCCAGGCCCTACGCGATGCTCGGGCTCACCATGGGCCTCGGCAAGCTCCACGGCGTCGCGCGTCGCTACTTCTCGCTGGCCCACGCCGCGTCCGATCGTGACCGCAGCGGCGCGGCGTTCGCCGCGATCGCCGAGACGGCCTTCCACATGGGCGAGGGCGCGTTCGGCGACGCCCGCGCGCTCATCGATCGCGCGATCGACCTCAGCACCCGCGCGCGAGACCCGAAGCACCTCGGCTTGGGCGAGACGCTGCTCGGTCACGAGCTCTTCTACCGTGGTCGTTTCGCCGATAGCGTCGACATCTACCGTCGCCTCGAGGAGCGCGCGCGGCGCGAGGAGAACCTCCAGTTCGTCTCGTGGGGCCTCTACGCCGGCGCGCGCGCGCTCATCCCGCTCGGCCAGCTCGGCCCCGCCCGGATCATGCTGCGCGAGGCCGACACGCTGCTCGCGAAGCTCAACGACGCGCCGTCGAGCCTCATCTGCGCGGGCCTCCTCGCGGCCGTCGAGCTCCGCCGCGGCGACCGAGCCGCCGCCGTCGCCGCCGCCGAGCGGTGCAGCGCGTTGATCCGCACCATCCCGCCGACGGTGTTCTCGACGCTCAGCGGCTACCTCGCGGTCTGCGAGGTCGCGCTCGACGCGGCGTCGCGCGAGCGCGCGGCCCTCGCCGGCGCGCGTTCGGCCGTCACCGATCTGGAGCGCTTCGCGTTCACCCTGCCGCTCGGTCGGCCCGCCGCGTTGCGCATGCGCGCGGCGCTACACATTGTCGAAGATCAGCCTCGGAGGGCGGTCTCCAAGTTGGAACGCGCGATCGCCGAAGCCCGCCGACTGCAGATGCGTCACGAAGAGGCGCTCGCGCACGCGGCCCTTCATCGTGCGACCAAGAATGTCGCACACCGACGCGCCGCCGATGAGCTCTTTTTGGAGCTCAACGTCCGAGAAAGTCTCTAGCCTCGCGCGATGGCAACCTACGTCGAGCGCGACGACGAGATCGTCTATCGCGCGCCGTACCTGCAGAAGGACTCCTTCCTCACGTCGTTCATCGTCTCCGCTTCGCGAGCGAAGCAGCAGGCGATCCTCGACGCCCAGCTCAACGACCTGTCCGGCGGCACACCGTATCGCTATCGCGCCGTCGTCGACAGCGTGGCGCTGGTGCTCGCGGACATCGGGCAGGTCCGCTCGACGGACCCGCGCGACGCGACGCGGGGCTGGGTGTCCGAGGTCGACGTGTGTTGGTGGATCCTCGCCGCCGCCGAGAAGGACGGCCGGATCGATCACCTCGCGTGGTTCATCCCGTACATCTGGGTCGACAACCCGTACACCATGGTCAATGGGCGCGAGTCGTTCGGGTTCCCCAAGTCGTACGCGTGGTCGCGCATCCCCAAGACGCCGAGCGATCTCGAGGGCACCTTCTGGGCCGACGCGCTGGTGCTCCCCACCTACACGCCGGAGACCGAGGTCTCGCGCCAGCGCATCCTCGAGCTGTCGCTCGGACCGCACGATCCGATCACCGAGGTGGTCGACGGCATCGAGGCCTTCGTGAAGGTGCTCGAAGAGGTGATCAAGAACCCGATCACCGACGCGGTCGTCGCCGCCAAAATGATGGCCGAGGCGCTGTCGGGCAAGATGCCGGTGGTCTACCTCAAGCAGTTCCGTGACGTCGTCGATCCGAAGGCCGCCTGCTACCAAGCGATCATCGAGTCCAACACCACCGTCCACGGCTTCCACGGCGCCGGGCTGTTGCCGTTCGGCTTCTCGGTGAAGACGTTCCCGATGGCGAGCGTCGACGTCGCCCAGCACCTCGGCTTCGACTACACGACGAAGGTCGACATCGCGATGTGGGCCAAGCTCGACTTCAGCGTCGATCTCGGGCGCGTCATCTGGCAGGCGAGCTAACCATGGCAAAAACGAAGGTCGCAGTCGTCGGCGGCGGCGTGTCGGCGCTCGCGGCGGTCTACGCGCTCACGTCGGACGCGAACGTGCTCGCCAACTACGAGTTCACGTTCTACCAGCTCGGCCACCGCCTCGGCGGCAAGGGCGCGAGCGGCAGAAACCTCGACCCCGACAAGGGCAAGCGCATCGAGGAGCACGGTCTCCACATCTGGTTCGGCTTCTACGAGAACGCCTTCCGCTGGATGAAGGACGCCTACGAGAAGCTCGATCGGCAGACCGGCCCGATCCGCACGTGGGATCAGGCGTTCCACAAGCACAGCTACGTCGTCCTCATGGAGACGATGGCGAGCGGCATGGAGCCGTGGACCTTCGACTTCCCCGAGAACACCGACGTGCCCGGCACCGGCACCATCTTCCCGTCGCCGCTCGCCTACGCCGAGATGGCGATCGAGTGGCTCATCAAGTGGCTCGAGGGTCGGATCAACGTGGAGGCTCCGGGCGACGAGCACGCCGACGTGCCGGCGCACGTCGCGGCGACGGTCGCGGCGGCGCGACTCAAGGGGCCACAGCCTCGTCCCGAACGCGACGAGTCGCATGGCGCGTTCATCCCCGCGGGAGACGTCATCGGGCTCCACCCGGTCACGAGCCTCCTCGAGCAGGCCCACACGGTCCTTCGCTCGCTCGAGTCCGACGTGTCGACCCACCGCGCGCACGAGCACTCGGCCATCGCCTGGCTCATCGAGAAGGCGATGGACGTAGCCTGGTGGTTCCTGAAGGGCAGCGTCGACACCAACCTCGACGTGCGCAAGATGTGGGTCGCGCTCAACCTCACCGGCTCCGCCGTGTGCGGCATGCTCAACGACGACGTCTTCTTCCACGGGTTCAACTACCTCGACAAATACGACCTCGCCGAGTGGCTCGGGAACAACGGCGCCAACGAGACCACCACCAAGAAGTCCGGGCCCATCCGCGGCATCTACGACCTGGTGTTCGGCTTCGTGAAGGGCGACGTGCAGAAGCCCGCGTTCGCCGCCGGCACCGCGCTGCGCGGCATCCTTCGCATGCTCTTCACCTACAAGGGCGCGCTCATGTTCCGCATGGAGGCGGGCATGGGCGACATCGTGGCGACGCCGTTCTATCAGGTGCTCCTCGCGCGTGGCGTCACCTTCAAGTTCTTCCACCGGGTGATGGAGCTCTCGGTCGAGGGCTCCAGCGTGAACCGCATCACCGTGCAGAAGCAGGTGAGGCTCAACGACGAGGCCAAGGGCTATCAGCCGCTCATCCCGGTCAACGAGCTCCCGTGCTGGCCGAGCACCCCGCTCTACGGCCAGATCCACGACGGCACCGACATCGAGAGCGACACGCTGATCGACTTCGAGTCATCGTGGTCGGCCCCGTGGCGCGAGTCGGAGACGCTCGTCCTCGAGAAGGGGGTCCACTTCGACAAGGTGATCCTCGCCGCGTCGATCGCCGCGCTGGCCGACATCGCCAAGCCGATGCTCGCGAATAGCCCGCGCCTCCAGGCGTCGGTCACCGGCGTGAAGACCTGCCAGACGCAGGCGCTGCAGCTATGGCTCGCGCGCACGACCGCGGAGCTCGGGTGGACGAAGCCCGATTGGATCAAGACGGATCCGGTTGTCGGTGCGTACTGCGAGCCGATCGACACCTGGGCCGACATGAGCGACCTCCTCCCGCGCGAGGCGTGGGGCCCCAATGGCCCCAAGTCGATCGCCTACTTCTGCGGCCCGTGGATCGACGCCGATCCGATCGCACCCTACAGCGACCACGAGTTCCCGAAGCGCGAGAAGCAACGCTACGAGAAGGTCGTGGCCACCTTCATGAGCGAGTACGTCCGCGGCCTATGGCCCAACTTCCAAGACCCCGACGTGCGCTCTCGCTACGTGCGCGTGAACCTCGATCCGACCGAGCGCTACGTGCTGTCGGTGCCCGGCTCGACGGCGCTCCGCCTCAAGGCCGACGAGTCCGGCTTCGACAACGTCGTGCTCTGCGGCGACTGGACGGACAACGGCTTCAACGCGGGCTGCGTCGAGGCCGCGGTGATGGGCGGACTGTGGGCCGCCAACGCGCTCGCCGGCGTGCCGAGAGCGAGCGAAATCCTCGGCTCCGACCGCACGCCGTAGCTCCGCCGTCGTCGAGAGCCAATGCCGTTCGGTTCAACGCCGCGCGGCGAAGAACCGGGCGCCAGGGAGAAGAGCCTCACGCCAAGAACGCCCGCGAGCGAAGCCGTCTGCCGATGCTCGCCGAGACGTCGTTGCCGCAAGCTGCAGCGGACCCGTCGATGCGTACCCATGGGTCGCGGCCCGGGAAATCTCGGGCGGCCTTGGCGTGAGGCTCCTCTCCCCGGCGACCGGTCCTCTTATCCGAACGGCGTTGGCGCTAGGCGCGCTTGCGGGCGAGGGTGCGTTCGACGGCCATCGCGAGCTCGGCGGGCGCGTGGTTCGCCATCAGCTCGTAGGCCCGGACGCCCGCGTGGGCGAGGGCGGACGCGGCGAGCTGGCTCGCGGAGCGGACCACGATCGCCGGATCGAAGGAGGGGAGCGAGAGCACGCGGAAGAGCGCGCCGGAGAGCGCGTCCTCTTCGTCGAGCACCAGCACATCGGGGCGGGCGGTCTCTTCGATCAGCTCCTCGAGCTGGTGAAGGACGAGGACCTGCATCTTGCGTGCGATGAGCTGGCGCGCCGTGTTCGCGCGGCGGAACACGTCGTGGTCGATCACACCGACGACCGCGCGCACCTCGTCGTGCGGCGACGAGCGGCGCACGCCCGACGCGAGGCGCGCCGCGGACTCGAGGTCGTCGAAGAAGCTCGAGACCTCGCGCCCGCCGAGCGCAGCGACGAGGTCGTCGATGAGGTGCGCCTTGGTGAACGCCAACAGATCGTCGAGGTGGTCGGGCACCTCGCTCCGGCCGCTGCGTTCGAGCGCGTCGCCGACGAGCTGCGACGCGCGCGCGTCGCCGATCCGCGTTGCGAGTTTTTGGTAAAGCAGCGAACCGAGGATCGCCTTGTGCCGCGTGACGCGCCCCACGCTCACGCGCTTCAATTTTGGGAATTTGCTGTCCACGCCCCGACGCGAGCATATCGCGACGCGGAGCGCCGGACCAACGGATCGTGACTTTCGCAAAAAGAGAGCATCCGCTCGCCCGCTCGCGCGGAGCACAACCATGGCGTTCCGCTAGAGTAGCGCCGTGCGCCGACTCCTCGCTGGCTTCCTCCTCGCCTGCAGCAGCAACCCCGATCCGCCGGCGGCGAACGCTCCCGACACCGGCGTTCCGCAGATCGCCGCGCCCGCGCCCGACGTGCTCTCGTACCCAGTCGACCAGCCTGGACCGTTCAAGGTCGGTCACCGCGTCAAGGAGCTCACGTACACCGCCGCGGGGCAGCCCTCGCGCACGATCTCGATCGAGTACTGGTATCCGTCGCTCGACGCCGAGGGGGAGGGCGCGAAGTACCTCGGGTTGTTCTCGGACCCGGAGTCGTTCGAGGGCGCGTCGCTCGCGGCGCCGGCCGACGGCAAGAGCTACCCGGTGCACGTCTACTCGCACGGCTCGTCTGGCTTCCCCGCCACGAGCTTCCGCATGGCGCGCTACTTCGCGTCGCACGGGTGGATCTACGTGGCGCCGACCCACCTCGGCAACACGCTGGGCTCGCCCGAGGGCAAGGACCGCCCGTTCGCGCTCTTCTACCAGCGCTCGTTCGACGTCAGCGCCGCGCTCGACTCGCTCGCCGCGGAGTTCAACGGTCGCGCGCGCGCCGACCGCGTCGTGATGAGTGGCCACAGCTTCGGCGCGTACACGACCTGGGCCACGATGGGCGCGAAGTTCGACGTCGACGCCATCAAGGCGAAGTGCGACGCCGGCCAGTGGACGGTTCCGTGCAAGCCCGAGGAGCTGACGCTGCTCGCCAAGGGCGTGGCCGATCCGCGCGTGATCGCCGGCATCCCGATGGCCGGCGGCAATCAAGACATGTTCAACGACTACGACGCGCCGAAGAAGCCGGTGCTGCTGATGAGCGGGAGCGACGACGTCAGCGGCAAGCCGATCTTCGACAAGGTGACCACGCTCGACCTCGTGTGGCTCGAGTTCACCGGCGGCTGTCACCAGCTCTTCGCGATGGGCGGGTGCGCGAAGTTCGACGAGAAGCTCGGGTGGTCTCTGACCAACACGCACGCGCTGGCGTTCGCGCGGCGGCTGCTCCTCGGAGACAAGAGCGCGCGCACCACGGCGATCGTCAAGGGAGCCGAGGCGCTGTCGGACAAGATCGTCTACCAACACAAAGGGGTCTACACCGAGCCGTGAACCTCGATCTCGAAGACCTCGAAGCCCGCAACGCCGACAACATCTCCCGCACCGCGAGCTACCTCGAGCTCTACGGCTACACGCGGGCGCACGGCCCCGAGCTGCCGTGGGTTCTGATGGCGCACCTCGTCTCGCGCAACACGGGCTACCTCTTCGGCGATCTCGCCACCCGCGTCGAGCAGCGGCGCAGCAAGGGCGACGACGCCTCGGCCGAGGCCATGGAGACGCTCGCGCTCCTCCTCGAGCGCGGCAACCGCGTGATCTTCGACGACGCCTGGCGACACGTCATCGGGCACCTGCGCCGGCGCGACGGGCTCCCCGCGCTCCCCGGCACCGAGACCACCGCGTTCATGACGGCCGCGTGGGCGCGCTACGAGCGCGAGGGCGGGGAGCGCCAGCTGGTGCTCGATCTCGTGCACAACGAGCAGAACGTCATCGAGCGGCGCGTCGTGCACAACGAACGCTTCGCGCCGGGCCTCCGCTTCCTCCAGCTCATCGAGATGTCGGGCCGCGAGCAGCCGCTGCACTTCCCCGGCGACAACCGCGCCGCGATCCGCGTCGGCGGGTTCGCGGAGCTCACGCTCCGCATCGAGGCGGGCCGTCGGATCTTCGACGAGGTGGTCGGTCCGCACCGCGACGAGCTCTACGCCTGGGCGATCGCCCACGAGCACACCGGCTCGCGCGAGGCCTACGGCGCCGCGCCGACGCCGCGGGTGCGCGCGGCCTGGCCGAAGGCGCGCTTTCTGGCACGCGACCCGCTGATTCACGCTCCACTCGAGCACGACCCGCTCTTCCCCTGACGCATCGTACCGCGGTGATCCGAACCGACCGCGGGGTGGACGTGCGCGCTCGAGAGGCCTTCGGGAGCTCTCCCCTCGCGGAGATGGTGGCCGTCGGCGCAGTCGGGCCGCGCTCGGTGCGGATCTGGGCGCGCGCTCCCGGGGAGCGGAGGGTCACCGTGCAGCTTACCGAGAGCACGGCGATGCCCGACGCGTGGTCGCCCGCCGCCGTGGTCACGCGGGAGGTGGACGCGGCCGCCGACGACACGCTCGCGTTCGACGTACCGGGTGACGCGCCGGGCCTCGACCCGCTCCTCCCCGAGCGCAGCTATCGCGTGCGAGTCCGCGCGCTCGACGGCACCCTGCTCGGCGAGGGGCGTTTCCGCACCGCGGCCGAGCAGCCCGGGCCCGGGCGCTTCGCGTTCGCGCTCGCGAGCTGTCACCAACCGTTCGACCGCCGCGGCCACCTCGTCCCCGAGAGCGTGCGCATGCTCGAGAGCGTCGGCGACGCGCTCGCGGAGCACGACGCGCGGTTCCTCCTGGAGATGGGCGATCAGATCTATGCCGACTATCCGCCGTCGCACTCGCTGTTCGGCAAGTTCTTCCGCACCGTCGCCCCGAGGGGCCGCAAGGACGTGTTCGAGTGCACGCGCGAGGAGATTCGTCGCCTCTACCACGAGCGGCACCGAATCTTCTTCGGGGTCGAGCCGTTCGCCGCGCTGCACGGGCGGCTGCCCTGCTATCCGATCCTCGACGACCACGAGATCCGCGACAACTACGGCTCGAGCCCCGACCACTCGAGCGAGCGGTGGCGGGCCATCCGCGAGGGCGCGCGCGACGCGTTCTATGACTACCAGGCGTCGCGCGTGCTCACGCCCCACGAGGCGTCGGCGTCATTTCACTACGGGTTCGTGAACGGCCCGGTCGCCGTGTTCGTCATGGATCTGCGCTCCGAGCGCCGCGCCGACGCTCGCGTCGTGAGCGTGTGCAGCGACGGGCAGTTCGAGGCGCTGGGCTCGTTCCTCGAGCGCCACGCCGAGCGCCCGGTCGCCGCGATCGTCGTCTCGGTCCCGGTCGCGCACGTCAGCGACAAGCCTGCGTGGGTCGGCCTCAAGCTGCTCGGTCAGGCGACCGACGTCGCCGATCGCTGGTCGAACCCCAAGGCGATCGCCGATCGCGACCGACTGCTGCGGCTGCTCCGCGCCCACCAGCGTGCGCACCCCGAGCAGCGCATGATGCTCCTCGGTGGCGACATCCACGTCGGGTGCTTGTTCCGCATCGAGTGGGCGGACTCCGTGCCCCCGCTCTATCAGTTCACGTCGAGCGCGATCTCCAACATCCAGCCGCGCGTCGCGCAGTGGGGGGCCGAGCAGGTGCCGCGGGTGCTCGCCGGGGTCGACGCCGGCGGCGATCTCTCCGCGCGCGTCGCGGTCGTCCCCGGCGAGGGCGGCAGGGGCGAGAACCCCTACGGGGGGCTCAACGTCGGGATCGTCGAGGTCGACACGACGGAACGGACGAGCCTCCGCTTCAAGCTGATCGGCGCGCCCGGGGCGCGGGTGGTGTTCGACAGCGGCCGGCTCTGACGCGGCCTCCGAGTGGTACGTGTGGGTGCGCCGCTATGCGGCGCAGCGATCCGCCGCAAACCCTCTCCCCTCGCGGTCCCGACCGGTTGCGCGCCGGGCGATTTCGGGGGAGAAATGACGCTCGTCATGAAGCACGCCGCGACGGTTGCCCTCCTGCTCATTCCCCTGGCGGCGTGCGATGGCGAGAAGGCGAAGCAGCCTGCGCAGGCCGTCGCGCCCGAGCCGCCCAAGGGTCCCGTCGGCCCGCCCACGCCCACGGCGAGCGCCGCGCAGCGCCTCACCACCGCCCAATACCGCAACGCGATCCGCGATCTCTTCGGCCCGGAGGTCGTCGTCCCTCCCGCCCTCGAGCCCGACGTCGCGCTCGACGGCTTCGACTCGGTGGGCTCGAGCAAGAGCACGGTCTCGGCGCGCGGCGTCGAGCAATACGAGGCGGCGGCCTTCGCGATCGGCAATCAGGTGATCGCCGACCCGAAGCTCCTCGGCCGCGTGCTCACCTGCAAGCCGGCCGGCGTCACCGACGAAGCGTGCGCGCGCACGTTCACCACCGCGCTCGGCCGCAGGGTCTTCCGCCGCCCGCTCACCCCCGAGGAGACGACGAAGGTCGTCACCGTCATCACCACGTCGGCCACCACCCTCGGCACCTTCGAGAAGGGGCTCCCGTTCGGCATCGCGGCGCTGCTCCAGTCGCCCAACTTCCTCTATCGCCCGGTGTTCGGGCAGGGCGAGCCCAAGCAGCACACCGGCTTCGAGCTCGCGACGCGCCTGTCCTTCTTCCTCTGGAACACCATCCCCGACGACGCGCTCCTCGACGCGGCCCGGGACGGCGCGCTCGCCTCCTACGACGGCGTGAAGAAAGAGGTCGACCGGATGCTCGCCTCGCCGCTCGCGCGCGACGGCCTCCGCAACTTCGTGCGCGAGTGGTTCCGCCTCGGCGACCTCGATCGCCTCGAGAAGGACGCGAAGCTCTTCACCACCTACAGCGTCGAGCTCGGCCCGATGGCGCGCGAGGAGACCCTGCGGCTCTTCGAGGATCTGGTGTTCGAGAAGAACGCCGACATCCGCGACGTGATGACCACCCGCCGCACGTTCATCACGCCGAAGCTCGCGTCGATGTATCAAATCCCGGCCCCCTCGGCCGAGGGCTTCGCGCCCGTCGAGCTCCCGAGCGACTCACCGCGCCGCGGTCTCCTCGGGCAGATCGCGATCCTCGCGCTCTACGCGCACCCCACCTCGTCCTCGGCCACGCTGCGCGGCAAGTTCGTTCGCGAGAAGCTGCTGTGCGTCGAGATCCCGGCGCCCCCGGTCAACGTCAACACCGCGCTCCCCGAGCCCACGCCCGACGCCAAGACGCTCCGCCAGCGGGTGAAGATCCACCTCCTCGAGACGAGCTGCGCCGGGTGTCACAAGATCATGGACCCGATCGGCCTCGGCCTCGAGCAGTTCGACGGCATCGGTCGCTACCGCACCAAGGAGAACGCCGCGCTCATCGACCCGAGCGGCGAGCTCGACGGGCAGCAGTTCAACAACCCGGGCGAGCTCGCCGAGGCGATCCGTAACCACCGCGACTTCGGGCCCTGCATCGCGCGCAAGGTCTTCCAATACGGCACCGGCATGAAGCCCACGCAAGAGGACAACCCCACGCTCAAGGCGCTCGCCGATCACTTCGCCGCCGCCGGATACCGGCTCAAGCCGCTGATGGCTGCCGTCGCCACCTCGCCCGCCTTTCGCGCGATGGGAGCGCCCCACTGATGAAGAAGCTCAATCGGCGCTCGGTCCTTCGCGGAATGCTCGGTGGCGGCCTGGTCACCATCGGCCTCCCCATCTTCGACGCGCTCCTCAACGACACCGCCACCGCTTTCGCCGACGGCGACGCGCTCCCCAAGCGCTTCGGCATCTTCTTCTGGGGCAACGGGGTGCTGCCCGAGATCTGGACCCCGAAGGCCACCGGCACGATGTGGGAGCTCTCGCCCACGCTCCAGCCGCTCGCGGAGATGAAGGCGAAGCTGTCGGTGATCTCCGGCATGAAGGTGCCGATCGCCAACGCGGTGCCGCACCTCTCGGGCCCGATCGGGCTGCTCTCGGGCGCACCCGCGCTCGCCGCCGACAAAGAGGCGTTCGCGAGGGCGTCGATCGACCAGGTCATCGCCGAAGCGATCGGCGGCGACTCGCGCTTCAAGAGCCTCGAGATCGGCGTGCAGCCCGGCGTCAAGACGCTCTCGTTCAACGGCCCGCGCTCCAACAACCCGGCCGAGACCTCGCCGCACGCGCTCTTCCAGCGCGTGTTCGGTCCCGAGTTCGTCATGCCGGGCGACATGGCCAAGCCCAACCCCACGTTGGCGCTGCGCAAGAGCGTGCTCGACGCCGTCACCGACGACGCCAAGCGACTGCACCTCAACCTCGGCGCCACGGACAAGGCCCGCCTCGATCAGCACCTCACCGGCATTCGCGCCCTCGAGCTCCGGCTCAAGAAGCTGCAGGAGAACCCGCCGAGCCTCGCGGCGTGCAAGGTGCCGGCGGCGCCCAAGGAAGCCTACCCTGACGTCGAGGGCCGTCCGCCGCTCGACGAGATCTCGCGCGCGATGGCCGACATCCTCGCGATGACGCTCGCCTGCGACCAGACGAGGGTCTTCAGCTTCTGGTTCACGCACGGCGTGAGCAACACGCTCTTCAAGGGCGCGACGTCGGGCCACCACCAGCTCACCCACGACGAGCCGTCTCCGCAGCCCGAGGTGGCGAAGATCCTCCTCCAGATCATGACCGAGCTGAACTACCTGCTGAAGGCGTTCGACGCGGTGGCCGAGGGCTCGTCCACGCTGCTCGATCACTGCGGCATCCTCGCCACGAGCGACTGCTCCTACGGCCGTCAGCACCTGCTCGACGACTACCCGCTCATCGTCGCCGGCACCGCCAACGCGAACCTCAAGACCGGCATCCACTACCGCTCGCCCGCGCAGGAGAACACGAGCAAGCTGATCCTCACGCTCGCGCGCGCGATGGGCATGACCCTCGACAGCTTCGGCGACTCCGAGGGCAA
The DNA here is from genome assembly GCA_022843175.1 of Deltaproteobacteria bacterium. Lineage (GTDB taxonomy): Bacteria > Myxococcota_A > Polyangia > Polyangiales > JADJMO01 > JALHOE01. The sequence goes on along the minus strand of JALHOE010000049.1, from coordinate 32,540 downwards.
GACCAACCAGAGCCTCACTGCGATCGAGGTCTGATCCGATGCGCGCCCTCCTTCTCGCCGGTGTGCTCGCGATGTTCGGCTGCTCGTCCGCCGACGACGAGCCGGACTGCACGACGGGCAAGTCGCAGGCCTACATCCTCACGGCGCTCGCGTTCACCCGCGAGGAGCCGCGCGGCACCGCCCCCGGCTTCGATCTCGACGGCCACGTCTCGTCGAAGCCCGAGGACCAGTCCTGCGGCAAGATCGACCTCGTCGATCCGCAGGGTGCGCAGGGCATCGACAACCAGCTCGCGATCTTCCTCCCCGAGATCGAGAAGCGCGTCGGCAACGCCATCGACGGCATCATTCAGGGCGCGATCAACGACGGCCGCCTGCTGATCATGATGGACCTCAGCGGCGTCGACGACACGCAGAACGACAAGTGCGTGAACCTGCAGGTCAAGCTCGCCCAGGGCAAGCCGATGCTCGGCACCGACGGCGTGCTCGAGGCCTGGCAGACGTTCGACCTCCGCAAGGCCGACCAGAAGATCAGCACCGCCCAGAAGGGCTCGTTCAAGGGCAACACCTTCTCGATCGGCCCGTTCGAGCTGCACATCCCGATCGCCATCTTCGACGTCTCGTTCATGATCCACATGCGCAACGCGCGCGTCCGGTTCACGCTCGACCAAGAGGGCAACGCCGAGGGGCTGCTCGGCGGCGGCATCTCGATCGACGAGATCGCCGACGGCGTGCAGAACGGCGCCGGCGTCGAGGACATCGTCCCGCAGATCCGCACCCTCGGTAAGCTCGCGAGCGATCTCGGCTACTCCGAGGAAGAGGGCGTGTGCAAGCTGCTCTCGGCGACGCTCTCGTTCAAGGCCCGCCCGGCGTTCGTGCGCAAGTAGCCGTCACCGCCCGTCGCAGTCCTCGGTGCAGTGCACCATCGTGGTCCCGGCCTCGCCCCCGACGACGAAGCACCGGAAGCTGCGCCCCGGCGCGCACAGGGAGGCGCACTGTGCGCGCGACCCCTCGAAGGTGCCGTCGAACCCGCACTGCGCGGGGGTGCCGGAGACCTGCACTGCAAAGCTCGCGCACGTGTCGGCGATCCGATCGGGGAAGTCGACGACCGCGCAACCTCCGTCCGGGCCCGAGCCGGTCGGCTCGCTCGACGAGCATGCCGCGAGGTGCAGAGCCCCGAACGCGAGCCACGCAATCGCAGCGAGACGCATCACGAGAGTGTACTTTAGCCGCGTGACATGAGGTGGGCGGTCGTCTTGTGCGTTGCGTGCTCGCGGCCGATGCCGATCGCCGCCGATCCCACGCCGCCGGTCGACGCGACCGTGGCGCCGCCGCCGAAGCCCGCGCGGCGCACGTTCATGGAGCTCATCCCCGGCAACTCCGACTGCTACTACAACATCGACTGCGAGGTCGCCTCCGATCCCTGCCCGCAGAAGTGGCACGACGCGAAGCACACCGCGAAGCTCCGCGCCGCCGAGCCGGGCGCGTGGTGCTGCACCAAGCACGAGATCTGCGAGACGCCCTGGCAGCCCTAGAACTGTGGCGGTTCCGCTCGCGGTGGTCGCGGGTTACGTCGACCGTCAACCGTCTTCCGTTGGAAGCACGGCCGAACAGGCGCGCGCGTAAGCGAGCGCCTATCGCTGCGAAGGGTGCAAATCACCGAGGCGCTCGCTGACGCGCGCGCCTATGGGTCGGCACGGTCGACGGTCGACGGTTGACGGCGGCTCCGCTCGCGGTGGTCGATCACTTCGGGGTGGCGCTGCCGCTGCCCGTGAACGTGCCCGACGCGGTGGTGCCGCCGATGGTGATCGCGACCGGTCCCGCGAAGGTCGCGTCCGCGGGCGCGTTGCCGGAGGCGCCGCCGAAGCGCTGGCTGCTGCCGCAGATGAAGGAGAAGTTGGTGAGGCTGCCGCTGGTCGAGACGACGACCTGGGTGTCGACGGTGCGCTTCGCGCCCGCGGCGATGGGGAACATCCCGCCGCACGCCGGCTTCGACAGCTGCACCTTCTGACCGCCGCCGAAGTCGAACACCATGGTATCGAGCGAGGTGACGGCCACCGCCGACGGGTTGTTGATCGAGAAGACGACCGCGTGCACGAACCCGCCTCCCGCCGCGGTGCTGCTCTTGAAGGTCGCCGACTGGACCTCGAGCGTCACGTTGGTGGTGGGCGGCGCGGTGTCGGTGGCGGTGCCGGTGTCCCCCGCGGGCATCGCGTCCTCCGAGACGGTCCCGGTGTCGACCGGCGCACCGGTGTCCGCGGCGGTTGTGCCGGGGGCTTCGGCTTCGGAGCCGCAGCCGATCATGAAGCAGGCGAGAGCGAGCGAAGCGTATTTCGTAAGCATGGAGCACCCCGAGGAGAGATTGTTGAAAGCCGCGCGGTGGACGGCCCTCCTCGGGGTGCATTCAATTGCGCTGGGTGTCGGGGAGCGGGCGTTGAATACGGTGGAGTGCCCACCGTCTGTCGACGTCGCGGCCAGTGCCGCGCGCATCGACGGGCCCGCTACGCCGACTCGGTCTGGAGGACGGCCGCGGGCTCGGGCATCGCGCTCGGCTCGGCCTCCTCGGGCGCTGCGGTCGTGGAGTCCTCGCCGATCGTGTAGCCGACCTCGCCGTGGAGCGCGGTGTCGAGGCCCTCGCGTTCGTCGTCGGACGACACGCGCAGACCCACGAGGGCGTTGACCGCCTTGAGGATGCCGAAGGTCATCACGACCGCGTACGCGCCCGCGGCGAGGACGCCGACGCCTTGCGCGATCATGATCTTCGCGTTGCCCGACAGCACGCCGCCGACGTTCTCCGGCGTGAGCGCCTTGGTCGCGAACACGCCGGTGAGGAGCGCGCCGAGCGCGCCGCCGACGCCGTGCACGCCGAACGCGTCGAGCGTGTCGTCGTACCCGAGCTTGCTCTTGAGGAGCACGCCGTAGAAGCAGACGAAGCCTGCCGCGAGGCCGATCGCGATCGCGCCCATCGGGTTGACGAAGCCGGCGGCCGGCGTGATGCCGACGAGGCCCGCGACGAGGCCGGAGGCGACGCCGAGCATCGTGGGCTTGCCCTGACGGACCGCCTCGACGCCCGCCCACGCCACCGAGCCGGCGGCCGCGGCGATCTGCGTGTTGACGAACGCCTGCGACGCGAGGCCACCAGAGGTGAGCGCGGAGCCGGCGTTGAAGCCGAACCAGCCGAACCACAGGATGCCGGCGCCGAGCACCGTCATCGTGAGGTTGTGCGGGCGATGGCCGTGGCCGGGGTAGCCGATCCGCTTGCCGAGCACGATCGCGACCACCAGCGCCGAGACACCCGACGTGAGGTGGACGACCGTGCCGCCCGCGAAGTCGAGCGCGCCCATCTTGGCGAGCCAGCCACCGGTGCCCCACACCCAGTGCGCGACCGGATCGTAGACCAGCGTCGACCAGAGCAGCGTGAAGAGGCAGTACGCCGAGAACTTCATGCGTTCGGCGAACGCGCCGGAGATGAGCGCCGGAGTGATGATGGCGAACATCCCCTGGTACATCATGAAGAGGATGTGCGGCACGGTCTTGCCGGCGCCGTCGACACCCACCCCCTGCAGGAAGGCGAACTCGGTTCCGCCGATGAGCCCTCCGTGCGTCTTACCGAACGACAGTGAGTAGCCAATCACGACCCACTGCAACGTCACGAGTCCGAGCGCGAAGAAGCTGTGCATGAACGTCGAGAGCACGTTCTTGTTGCGGACCATGCCGCCGTAGAACAGCGCGAGACCCGGCGTCATCAGCATCACCAGCGCGGTCGAAATAAGGAGCCACGCTGTGTCTCCGGAGTTCACTTCGGGCATGCCAAATCCTCCTCGTGGCACGCACTGTCTCTCGCTTTGGTTACGGGGAGATGACGTGGCGCGTCAGCGAGAAAGATTTCGTGGAGGTTACGGCTTCGCGAACTTGAGGTGGTGGGCGTAGCCGTGCGAGAGCACGTGCTCGCGCTCCTCGCCGCCCTTCAATTTGCCGACTCCGATGCCGACGACCCGCTCGTCGCGGTAGAGGACGTGGATGTCGTGCGCGTAGGTAGCCTGGCGGAGGCCGTCGATCTTTCCCTCGGGCCCGGCGACGTTCTCGACGGCGTCCTTGTGGACGAGCTCGAGCTGCTTGTCGACGTCGGCCGCCTTGTCGCCGATCTTGATCTTCAGCGACGAGCGGTTGTTGTAGTAGGTGCCGCCGAACCACACGAGCAGATCGACCGGCTGGTCGCGCCACGCCTTGGAGAAGGGCGTCACCGCGACGACCGTCGTCTCCTCGGGGAACGGCTTCTGCTCCTTGCACCCGTCGAAGCCGGACCAGAAGTAGAGCGTCGAGCGCTCCTTGTCGATCGGGTCGTCGTCGCAGGCAGCCCCGTAGCGATCGACGAACCCGCCGACCGGATCGCCGAGCGAGAACGTGTCGAACGTGTCGCCGGTGGAGTGCATCAGCGGCGTGACGTTTTGAACCGGCGGCGGACCGGGCTTGCACGATGCGAGGAACAACAGGACCAGGGCGCGCTTCGCGGCGGTACGCATGGGCCGCGGGAAAATACCACGGTCTCACCCCGGGTCAGTCGATCTCGGTGCCGCCCTCCGCCTTCGCGATCAGCCGCACGTCATCACCCCGAGCTGCTCGCGGAGCCGGTTGATCTCGGCGGCGAGGGGCTCTGGGAGCCGCTGGGTGGCGCGTAGCTCGTTCATCCCCGGCACGCTCGCGAAGGCGCGGTCGGGGGCGAGGAAAGCGAGCACCACGGCGGGATCGTCGTCGCGGCCGCGCACCCGGCGCACTGCGGCGGCGAGCTCCGTTCGGCGCAGCGCCTCGGTCACCGCGCACACGACGTCGCGGTGCTCGGGCGACTCGGCGTCGTGCTCCTCGACGAGGTGCGCGATCGTCTCGGGGAGCGCCGCGAAGAACGCTCGCAGCGCGTCGTCGACGCTCGCGGCCTCGATGGCGAGGTCTGCGAAGACGGCGCCGATGTCCTGCCAGGAGGCGCTGCCGGGCGCGAGGCGATAGGCGAGCGGCGGGTGCTTGCCGCGGCGGAGCGTGATGAAGCCGCGCGACAGGTTCGTCGTCGGGTCCACCGGGAGCATCGCCTCGAACAGGAGCGGAACCGGCGCCCAGTGAGGCGGATACTTGAAGCGGGCGACGTCGAGCACGAGCGCGAGATCGCGGCCGCGGTGGTAGCCGGCCAGCGTCGAGAAGTGACCGTCGCCGGTCTGCCCGAGCACCTTGCGCGTGTACGCGATGGCGAGCACCTCGCCCTCCGACGCGGCGGCCGCCGCGGCGACGGCTGCGCGGAACGTATCGACCGTGCCGTGGCTGGCGCGCGTCGGCGCGACGGTGGCGCCGTTGCACCGCGCGAGGCAGGCGAACTGATCGAACGTGATGCCCTCGTTCTTCACCTTGTCGAGCGGCGCGCAGCAGTCGAGGAGCTCTTCGCCATACCAGCGCCACGGCCCCTTCCACAGGCGTCCGGGATCGATCGCGAGCGCGTTGAGCGCGACCACCAGCGTGGCGAGCCCGCAGAACGCCGGCTCCTGTTGGGTGTGGAACTGCTCGGCCTGCGCGAAGAAGCCCTCCATCGTTCCGTCGGCGAGCGCCTCGCGGAAGATCGCGCGACCCTCGGCGCCCGCGAACGGGACGAGGGCGTCGGGGAGGGGGCGGCGATAGAAGCTCGTCATGGGCGCCACCGAGCGTTCACGAGGACATAGGATCACGTCCGTGGCGCGAGGAGAAGCGAAGCGGCGATGGATTCGCCGCGCCGTGTACGCCGCCGCGCTGAGCGCCGGTCTCGATGCGCTCGTCGAGCCGTACCTCCTGCGGATCACCCATCAGCGCGTCGCGGTCCCCGAGCTCCGCGCGCCGCTGCGAATCGCGCACCTCAGCGACCTCCACGTGCAGAGCTTCGGTCTCCGCGAGCGGCAGGTCCTGGCCGCGCTCGAACGCGAGAAGCCGGACCTCATCGCGATCACCGGAGACACCGTCGACGGCGGCGACCTCGAGGTGGCGCGGCCGGTGATCGCCGCGATGCGCGCGCCGCTCGGGGTGTTCGCGGTCGCGGGCAACTGGGAGCACTGGCGCCCGGTGGCCGGCGATCAGGCCGCGTTCTACGCGTCCGCCGGTGCGCGGTTCCTGCGCAACGAGGCCGCGCACCCGCGCGAGGACCTGTGGGTCGTCGGGCTCGACGACGCGTTGAGCGGCGCTCCCGACGCGCGCGCGCTCGCCGCCATCGCGGGACCGGGCCTTCGCCTCGCGCTGTTCCACGCGCCGATCGGGATCGACGACGTGAAGCACCACGCGCACGTCGCGCTCGCGGGCCACACCCACGGCGGGCAGGTGCGCATCCCCTTCTTCGGCGCTCCCTTTCGCCCCCCGGGCAGCGGCGAGTTCGATCGCGGCTGGTACCGCCGCGAAAAAACCATGATGCATGTCAGTGAGGGGAGCGGGACGTCGATCGTTCGCGTTCGGTTTCTCTGCCGCCCCACCTTGGCGATCCTCGAGCTCGGGCCGTAGGCTTCGAGGGTGCGCGCCCTCTTGCTCCTTCTGGTCGTGGTCGGTTGCGGACCGATGCTGCCCGACGGCCGCGTGCACTCCACGTCGCCGGGACTCGCGGCGGCCAACGTGGTGGTCGGCGGAGCGCTCTACCTCGCCGCCGGCGGCTGCAAAATCTCCGGCTGCCCGACCAACACCAGGTGCAACGTGTCCACCGAGCGGTGCGATCCCGTGAAGTGCGACAAGAGCTCATGCGGCCCCGACGCGGTGTGCGACGAGCAGTCGGGCAAATGCATCCCCGCCGGGCTCGGCATGGCCACCACGTCCAGCTCTGCGACGCCCACCACCACCCCCGCCGTGCCCACTCCGATCGCTGGACCGAACGCCAAGAACTAGGTGTAGCCTCGCGCGCATGCGCGCCCGCCTAGCCCCTTCCGTCGCACTCCTCGGTCTCGTCGCCTGCTCGCCCGCGGCGCCGCCGCCCGAGACGCCGAAGCCGCCGCCGCCGAAGGAGGTCGCCCCGCCGCCGAAGGTCGAGTCGCGCGCGACGTGGAGCTTTCCGAGCGCGTACGGCGTCGCGAACGCGCAGCTCGATCTCGGAGACAAGGGCACGCTGCAGGTCGGTCAACGGGGACGTCGCTGGCTCTTCGCCAAGGCAGGCGGCGAGCCCAAGCAGGCGCCGACGCTCGCGCCGCAGGACCTCGTCGACGCGCGCATGGACGGCGACAAGATCCTCCTCCTCGGCGAGGAGGGCGAGGTGTTCACCGTCACCGATCCGCTCGGCCCGATCGAGTCGATGAAGCCCGGCCCCAAGGACCAGAAGGCGCTCACCTTCCGCGCCGGCAAGTCGGCGCTCCTCGGCCTCGAGAAGGACGGCACGCTCCACCGCTCGACCGACAACGGCAGCTCGTGGAGCACGAGCAAGATCCCGATGCGCCCCGGCGACGTCGCGGTGTCGATGGTCGTCAACCAGAAGGGCGAGGCGCTGGTGCTCCTGCACCCGCAGCGCCTGTTGCTCTCCACCGACGACGGCGCGTCGTTCAAGCCGCTCGAGTCGCCCGGCATCGGCGCAAACGGTCTCCGTCGCGACGCGGCCGGCGAGCTGTTCCTCAACGGCGCGCTCTACGACAAGGTCGCCAAGCTCTCCGGCGGCAAGCTCGAGGTGGGCGCGACGCCGACGCCGTTCCTCCAGCAGGTCAGCAAGGACGCCGGCGCGCCGAAGAAGGGCAACCACGTCACGCGCCGCTATCTCGCGGGCGATCGGCTGGTCACGCTCACCGACATCAACGAGGGCGGCAGCACCAAGAAGATCGTCGCCGGCGTGAGCCCGCTCGGCACCGAGCCGCAGTCGCCGTCGGTGCTCGAGTCCGCGGCCTCCAAGTACGGCACCCGCGTGTTCGTGAGCGGCTACGAGAGCACCGTCGTCGTCGCGATCCACGACGACCAGGTCGATCCGCCGGCCACCAAGTTCATGCGCACCACCGACGACGGCAAGAACTGGGAGCCGGCCGGCACCCTCACCGGCAAGGTCGGCTGGGGCTTCCCGATGTTCGTCGGTCCGAGCTGGATCGTCGTCGGCGAGGTCTGCGACGAGGAGACCAAGACGTGCAAGGCCGCGCAGGCCAAGGTCGGGAGCGGCGAGTGGCAGGACGTGCCGCTCCACGAGAAGGCCGCCATCCACGCCGTCGAGTTCGATCCGCCGCGCGACCGCGCGTGGATTCTCGCTTGGGAGAACGACGCGCCGCTCCTCATCACCAGCAAGCTCAAGGACGTCTCGTTCAACGTGTCCGGCGTCGAGCTGCCGCGCTCCACCCCGCGCGCGTCGACGATCGACGAGAAGGGCTGGCTGCGACTCGCCTACTCGTATCCGTCGCGCATCGTCCGCGTCGCGCCCGACATGGGCGTGCACCCCGCGCTCTACCTCCCGTTCCAGGCCTACGAGCTCGACCTCGTCGGCGATCGCGGCTTCGCCTACGACGCGAACGACGCGTGGGAGACGGCCGACGGCGGCGAGAAGTGGCTGAAGGTAGCGCCGGGGACGAGCGGCGACGTTCGATGCACCAAGAGCGGCTGCGTGCAGGGCGGCGTGGTGCGACTCGGCTGGGACCTCCCCAACGACAAGGCCACGCTGGTCGCCTCGGCGACCCAGCCCCCGCCCAAGAAGAAGGAAGCCCTGCCCCCGCCGGTCGCTTCGGTGCCGATCGCGCCGCTCCGTTTGAGCTGCACCCCGTCCGGCGCGTGGAAGCCGTACGACGCGCAGATCGGCGGCCACCAGCTCGCGCTCGACGGCGACGTCCGCTTCACGATGCCGGTGCCCTCGAAGGATGGCGCGGTCGAGCTGCTCGTCGCCAAGGGCGCCGCGGCGCCGGCGAAGGTCACCGTCCTCGGCCCCGATGCCAAGCGCAAGCCCAACGATCCGGTCCGCGATCGGCGCTGGTCGCAGCGCAGCTCCGAGGGCTTCGTCGCGGTTCGCTACAGCTTCTCCACCGAGAGCAAGCCGGACAGCGCGACCAAGTATCAGCCGGTCGACGTCGAGCTCGGGTGGTACTCGGCCGCCAAGGGCAAGGCGGTGAAGGCGAAGATCGACAAGGTCAGCCCGTTCCGCGTGGCGCTCGCTTCGCAGTCCGCGCTGCACAGCATCGTCGAGGGAGGCCTGCTGTTCCTGCCCGCCAACGGTGAGGCGCCGCTCTACTTCGTGAAGGACAACGGCAAGGTCGAGACGATGACCCGCCCGCCGAACGCGGCCGGCTTCGTCTACAGCGACGCCGTGAAGGTCGGCAACAAGATCGTCCTCGCGAGCCTGCGCTACGGCGACGTCACGTTGGCGATGACGTCGGACGCCGGCAAGACCTGGACGGAGAAGACCTGGAGCCTCGGCATCCCCACGACGCTCGGCCTCGCCGACGGCAAGCCGGTGTTGATCGGCGGGCAGTCGCTGTGGTCGATGAGCACCGCGCCGACGTCGCTCTTCTCGTTCGACACCCTCACCAACGACCCGCCGGATTCGACGCGGATCGAGGCGCAGAAGCTCCAGGTCGGAGCGAGCGATCTGATGGCGTGCACGCCCAAGACCCGCCTCGGTCTGCGCACCGAGCTCATGCAGTCGAAGGACCGGCGCTCGGTCGCGATCAGCATCGTCCCCGACAAGAAGGACAAGGACGCCACCGCCGCCTCGCTCTACATGGTGCAGCAGGTCGACCGGATCGACGTCGCGGGCAACGCGTGCGTCGAGAGCGTGTTCGCCGAGAGCTCGTACAGCGGCCCCTTCATGGCGATCGTGCCCCCGCACGACCTCACCAAGGCCACGCTCCTCCGCCGGCCCGCCGGCGTGTGGAACAAGATCGAGACGCGCGCGCTGAGCTGCAAGGTGAACTGACGCGCGCTAACCTGCCCTCCGTGATGCGCGCCCTCGTCCTTGCGATCGTGCTCACGGGCTGCGGGCTCACGCAGGACTTCGATAAGTACTCCGCCAACCACGGGCGCGACTCCTCGCCGATCGCCGCCGACGCGACGGTCGATCCGGGCCGCGCCGACGCGCCGATCACCGAGGAGGAGGTGTCGCTCCCCGACGTCGCGCCGGTCGACATCAGCGTCGATACCTACATGCCGCCGAGCGACACCGGCGTGCCGTGCCCCGCCGGACAGCTCCGCTGCGGCGACACCTGCTACGACGTGAACACCGACCGCGACCATTGCGGGCCCACCTGCGCGTCGTGCGAGGCGCAGGGCTTCAAGGGCGCGGCACGCTGCGTGGCCGGCAAGTGCCAGTGCGCGAGCGGCGCGAAGCTGTGCGGCGGCACCTGCACGTACGTCGACGCCGACCCGCTCCACTGCGGCGGCTGCGGGCTCGAGGTCCACGACTCGTCGGAGACGTGCGCCGCGAGCTCGCCCACCTGCGCGTGGACGCTCCGCGAGTGCAAGAGCTGGGGCTTCACCTACAGCGGCAGCTACTACCCGGTGGACTGCCCCGCGAGCAGCGCGTGCGTCGACACCAGCGCCGAGGGCAATTTCTGCTTCGAGTACTACGCGAGCGGCAGCGTGAAGACCTACCGCCGCTGCTACGGCGCGCCCCAGATCGGCTGGTGCATCGGCAACGCGTGCAGCTACGCGTCGTCGACCGCGGCCAACCCGTGCACCGCGATCCCCAATCACATCGACTGCAAGGTCGTCACCTCGCCGACCGACAGCGGCGGCCGCGTGCGCTCCTGCGTCGACAAGATGCACGACCCGAACCACTGCGGCGGCTGCAACCTCAAGTGCGCCGGCGTCGACGAGCTGTGCGCCGACGGCGCGTGCAAGAAATACCGCCCCGCGCGCGACAAGCTCGATTGCCCCGCGGGCTGGCAGTACTGCAAGCCGCCGGGCTTCGCGAGCTCGGTCTGCATCTTCGCCAGCAAGTGCCCGAGCTAGCGCAGTTGTGGTGATCGAGCGCTGGTGTCGCTGCCGTCCTCCGTCGACCGTGCCGAATCGGCGCGCGCGTAAGCGAGCGCCTACCGGTGCGGAATGGTGCAATCACCGAGGCGCTCGCTGACGCGCGCGCCTAAAGCGGGCAGTCGACGGATTGAACGTGCTCGTTGCGGAGGAACCAGAGCGAGCGCTTCGGGTTGCCGAGGCCGACGAACAGGCCGCGGTCGTAGAGGCTGCCGCCGACCGCGGCGACGCAAGCATCGCCCGTGGGCGGGACCGAGAGCACCCAGTTGTCGAGCGCGACGCGGTCGTCGCCGACCCGACCGTCGAGGCCCTCGTGCTTGACGTTGGCGCGGTGCGCCCCCGGGTCGAGCGTGCCGCACGCGTGCTTGCGATCGAGCGCGGGGATGCCGAACGAGCGGACGTCGAGGCCGCGCGCGCCGTCGAGCGAGAGCGTCGCGACGAAGCCTCGCTTGCCGTCCGCGGGGACGACGACGAACGCCGGCTTCCCGGCGGTCTCGCTCAGCGTGATCGTCGCCGCGCCGGGCCACAGTCCCACGCTGCGCCGCTGCCAGCTCGTCCCCTTTTCGTCCGACGAGATCCACACCGTCGCCTTCGCTTCGTTCGCGCGCGACACCACCACCCAGCGGCCGTTGCTGCGGTAGATCGCGGAGACCACCGGCACGTCGGGGGGAGGTGTCACCGTCTCGACCTTGCCGTTGTCGCGCACGAAGAGGAACGGATCGTTCCCACTGTTGGCCCCGGTGAACATCAGCGGGTCGTCGTCGGTCTCGAAGAGCGGCAGCGGCATCGTCTCCTTGAGCGGCGCGATGAACGGGTGCGCCGTTCGCACGATCACCCCGCCGTCGACGATCCCCGCCGCGTAGGGCCAGTGCAGATCCTCGGTCACCGCTCCGACGAGGATGCGGAAGGTCCCGACGTCGCCGGTCGTCGCCTTGTGCACGGCTTTCTCGGAGTCGCGCCGCCACGCGAGGTCGAGCGAGATCGCGCGGAGGCCCGCGCTCTGTGCCGTCTTCGGCGCGACGAGGTAGCGCATCGCGACGAACCCGCTCGAGACCGAGTGGAAGACGACCATCGCCTTGCGCTTCGTCGGCGCGAACAGCGTGCTGACCGTGGGCTTGTCGAACGTGCCGGAGACGACGCCGAGCTGCGTCGGCGCTCGGAAGGGCACGCTCGGCGAGGGCACGAGCTGCGCGGCGGGCTCCGGCGTCCCCACCGCGACCCGGATCGGCGCGCCGACCGGCTTGCAGGCGACGATCGTGGGCGAGGGCGTTGCCTCGGGCGGCGGATTGACGTTCGGCTGCGCGGCGATCGAGGTGCCGGTTTCGCCCCAGCCGATTCGTGACGCCGAGGCGAACGCACACCCCGCCGCGCCGCAGGCGAACGGGCCCGCGGGCGCGCGTCCGATGTCGCGGAGGTGCTCGCCGCCGTCGGAGGTCTCGTAGAGGCGCGGACCCACCGCGACGAGCCCGCGCCCGCCGGCGAGCGCGATGCGGGGCTGCTTGAGGGGATAGCCCTTGGTGATCCCGTCGTGGACCACCTGCAGCCCGCGGAAGTTGCCATACGCGAGGTGGACTCGGCCGTCGTCGTCGATCGCGAGGCGCGCCTCGTCCTCGATCGACTCGAGCTCGCCGAGCTTCTCGACCTTGCCCCCGTCGAGGGGCGCGCTGAGCAGGTGATCGCCAGCGGCGACGATCCGCGCGCGAGCCTCGTCGAGGGTGAGCGCTCCGACGGAGAGATCCTTGCCGATCTCGACCGGGGTCTCGCCCTCCTTCTTGATCCAACGGATGTGATAGCCGTCGCTGTAGGCGAGCATGCCCTTGCTGCCAGCCGCGAGCGACACGCGCGCGCGGAGGTAGCCGGAGGGGATGGCGAACGGGAGCGCCTCGGTGAGGCGGAACGTCTTGCCCTGATCGAAGCTGCGGGCGACGGCGAGCGACTCCGGTTCGCGGCGAACGCACGCGACGGCGACGTGATCGCTCGCCGCTGCGGCGAGGACGCTGTGGCAGGCACCGAGCCCGGCGATCGGCTTGAACGTGCGCTCGCCGTCGAGCGTCGTGACCGCCACCGTCGGCTCCTTGCCCTTCTCGTGGGCGACGACCACCACGCGCGCGCCGTTGACCGCGATCGCCGCCACGCGCGGCCCGCTCTCGGCAGCCGCCTCCGCGACCGACGGCGCGGCGAAGCCGGAGGCCGCGAGCTTCGCGCCGCGCGCCGCGGTGCCCACGTAGGGGGCGCCGTCGTCGGCGATCGACAGACCCTCCGGGTCGAGGTCGGGGAGCGCGCCCCGCGTCCAGGTGGCCCCGTGATCTCTCGTGACGAAGACGCGCTCGGGCGCGAGCAGCGCGAGGCCACGGCCGTCGCGCGACAGCACCACGTCGACGACCGCACCCTCCGCGACGTTCACCGCCGCGTACGTCACCCCCCGATCGACGGACCGGACCAGCGTGTGCTCCTTGGTGATCGCGAGGATCGTGGTGTCGCTCGCGGTCGCGTGCGAGTAGCTCGCCGGGCGCGTCTCGAGCGCGTCGCCGAGCGGGCCGTTCGTGCGGTACACCGTGCCGCTCGCGCCGACGTAGTCGAAGGTGTCGCCCCCGAGCACGCCGACGAGATCCTCGGGTAGGGGGCGCTCGGCGTGCGACCACGCAGCGCCGCTCCGAAGCCACCGCTGCCCCTCGAGCGCGGCGAACAGCGACTTGCCGGCGGAGAGCTCGCGCGCGCGCCCGAGCGAGACCGCCGGCCGCGCGTACACCCACCGCACCGCGGGCTTCTCGACGACCTTCTTCGGCGGCGGTTCGACGACGCGCGGCGGGAGGTTCGCGGGAGCGCCCGCGCAGCCAAGGACGAGGGAGAGGAGGACGATGCGCACGGCGCGAGCGTACCGCCTGTCGGACTCGGTACAATGGCCGACGATGCGTCTCCTTCTCCTCGTCATCCTCCTCGTGGGCTGCAGCGATGATTCGCCGCCGCCGCCGTCACCCAATCAGAAGGTCGCGTGCGACACGCTCAACTTCTGCCAGATCTCGTCGAAGGGCTTCTCGTGCGATGGCGACCGGCTCAGCGTCTGCGCGCAGTGCATCAACGCGAACAACTGCTCGGCGTTGCTCGGCGGCGTGTGCGCGCGCGACTGCCCCGGCGTGGAGCTCAAGCCGAAGTGAGCCAGTCGCGTACGGCGAGACCGGTGCCGAACGGCCAGGGGCGGAGCTTGTCGCGCGCGATCGCTCGGTAGGCTTCGAGCTCCTCGCCGAGCGTGATCGGGCCGTGGGCGCGCACGTGATAGGCGACGATCAGCTCGTTGCGCTGCTCGAACGGGTAGACGCCGATGAGTCGGACGATCTCTCCCTCGAGGCCGAGCTCCTCGCGCAGCTCGCGGAGCGTGGCTTGCTCGGCGGACTCTCCGCGCTCGATGAAGCCGGTGACGAGACCGAACATCTTCTCGGGCCACCCGTGGTTGCGCACGAGCAGCACGCCCTCGTCGTGCTCGACGATCGCGGCGGCGACCGGGAGCGGGTTGTCCCAGAAGATGAAGCCGCAGCCCTCGGCCGGGCACACCTTTCGATCGCGCCCGGCGTGCTCCCGACTCACCAGCGGCGTTGCGCAGCGCGGACAGTGCTTCACGGTGGCATAGTAGCGCCGTGCGCCGCCCGTGGATCGGAGCCCTCGTCGTCGCCTGCAGCAGCGAGGCGCTGATCGCGCGCGATCCGGGCGTCGTCGCCGAGGTGCACCTCCACCAATACGACTTCGGCTCCCACGCCGCGGCGGGGTTCATCTCCTCGCGCGTGCCCTACCGCGAGGAGCTCGACGAGATGCTCGTCAACTTCGCGGTGCCGCCCGCGTTGATCGAGGGGCCGTGCCGGCTCGGCGTGCCGCAGACCTGCAGCCCCACCTGCGCGGGCGGCACGCACTACTGCAGCAACGGGCAGTGCCTGCCGTATCAGCAGCTGCAGTTTCGCGACGAGGGGCCGGTGGTGATCACCGGGAGCTCGCACGCCGAGAAGATCACGCTGTCCTTCAACGCGCGGTCGAGCGCCTACTACGCGGACCGTCCCTTCTCGGCGCCGCTCTTCGCCGCGGGCGATCTCCTCACCGTCGACACCGCGCTGTTTCGCGCCGAGATCACCGCGCCGGCCAGGCCGAACCTGATCACGCCGCTGCTGCTGCCGAGCGAGGGCGCCTACAAAATCGAGTGGGAGCCGGGCAAGGGGACGATCGCGCTCCGGCTCAACGTCGCGTCACCGAGCGGCGCGGCCGCGGCGATCGTCTGCATCGCCGACGACCAGGGCGCGATCACCATCCCTGCGTCGATGATGGCGCGCGTCCCGCCGCCCCCGCGAACGGTGCAGCTCGAGGTCGAGCGCCGTGCGCGGCGCCGGATCCCGCTCTTGGGTGACGACCTCGCGGTGGTCACGGTCGCTTCGACGGTGGTCCGCGACCGCAAGGACTGACGTCCGTTATCCGCGGACAATTCCAGCGACTCCCGGCCGGCGTGGGGCGCGCCGGTGCGCTAGCCTTCGGCCGCAATGCGCTTGCAGTTCGCCGTCGTCGCGGTCCTCGCCGGGTGCGCCGGCAACGTCGGCGACGCCGTCGACGAGACCGCGACCGAGACCGGCGCACCGGCAGAAGACGCCGCGACCGAGGCCGCGAGCGCCGACGACACCGGCGCGGTCGCGACCGACACCGGCGCGCCGCCCGTGATGTGCGGCGTCATCGCGTGCGACGAGGAGAAGACCCACTACCCGAAGCTCCAGGCCGCCTACGACCGCGTCGGCGGCGAGCCGAAGATCGGCGCGCCCAAGGACACCGGCGGCGGCCTCTACGTCCACCCGTGGGGCGCGGGCCGCGTGCAGGACTTCGACAGCGCCACGCTCGCCGAGGCCGACGCCGCGGCCGACTGGGCCAAGACCGGCTACGCGGTCCGCGGAGCCTTCCGCGACGCGTGGATCGCCGCGGGCGGCGGGCCGACGTTCGGCTACCCCAAAGAGGACGAGCGCGCCGGCCCCGGCGGCCAGGTGCAGCAGTTCGAAAAGGGCTGCATCGGCCCCGACGGCACCGGCGGGCTCGACGCGTTCACCGCGTGCGAAGAGCCGCCGGACATGGCGCCGGTGCTCGCGTCGATCGCGAGCCGCGCGTCCACGGCCACACCCGGCACCGACTTCGGCATCGCCGTGGTGTGGCTCCCCACCGGCAAGCGGTGGGGCCACCGCGCCGACGTCGTGCGGACGTCGGCCTCGAGCGCGAAGTGGTTCTGGGCGATGGCCGCGCTCGCCAAGAACGACATCGCCGCGGTGCAGACGCCCGCGCTGCCCACCTTCAAGGACAGCAACAACAGCACCGCGGGCACGCTGATCGACCTCGCCGGCGGCCCCAACGCGGTCAACGACTTCACGAGCAAGACGCTCGGCATCCCGATCACGCAGATCTCGCTGTGCGGCTGGTCGTTCGACAAGACCCGTCGCGCCACCAACTGCTCCAACCTCGCCGGCGGCGACAACTTCTTCACGCCCAACGGCGCCGCCTCGTTCCTCGAGAAGAGCTGGCAGCGTGCGTCGATCGGCAAGGCCAAGGGCGACAAGCTGCTCGAGTGGGCCAAGCTCTCCCCGCGCACCGGCTACGGCGGCTGGGTCAACACGCAGCTGCCCTCGAGCGTGCGCCCCGAGGTGCACCACAAGGCCGGCTGGCTCCCCACGGGTTGCTGCAGCGCCGGCTATCCCGCGCACTACAACGACATCGCGATCGCGCACACCCCGCGCGGCTCCTACGCCGTCGTGCTCTCCATGAAGAGCGGCACCGACAGCAAGATGATCAAGACGATGGAGTGGAGCTCGTGCGTCATCTGGCACGCGCTCGCGAAGGACGTCGCCGACCCGCTCACCGCATGCACCGGACCGTGACGGAGGAGACCGTTGTGAGAACCGCCTTACCCATTCTTGCAGTCCTGCTCGTCGGTTGCGGAAGCAGCGTCGACGTGCCCCCCGAGAACAACAACCCGCAGAACGGCGACGGGGGCACCACCCCCACGGACACCGCGCCGCCGTCGACGACCTGCGAGGCCGCGCTCACGGTCGCGCCCGCGGCGCCGGTCGCCGAGCTGCGCACCAAGCTCGCGTTCCCGATCAAGATCACCACCAGCGATCCGGGCGGCGCCGCCGGCGACCATCCCCTCAAGGTCGTGCTCCTCAAGGACGGCGCGCCGATCAAGACGCTGGAGGACGCCGCCGAGCCGCTCGGCACGGTGATGTCCTCGTTCGCGCCGGCCGATGTGCCCGGCCTCGCGCCCGGCAAATACACAATCGAGGCCACCCTCGGCTGTCCGGCCAGCGCCACGAGCAAGAAGGAAGCGACCGCGCGGGCCGACATCTACGTCGCGCGCCTCGGTGCGACCGCCGTGCAGGTCGGCGCGGGCGAGGGCGCG
Organism: Deltaproteobacteria bacterium; assembly: GCA_022843175.1. Classification (GTDB taxonomy): domain Bacteria; phylum Myxococcota_A; class Polyangia; order Polyangiales; family JADJMO01; genus JALHOE01. The sequence goes on along the minus strand of JALHOE010000049.1, from coordinate 15,223 downwards.
CGGGTGCCGCTCATGTACCACGCGGTCGCCGGCACCACCGGCAACGCGTTCCCGATCACCGACTCGGTGATCACCACCTCGGTCGCCGTCCCCACCGGCGAGCCCGACCTCGACGACAACGCGGGCGTGCCCCGCGCATTCCCCGAGGTGTGGACCGAGCTCGGCACGCCGAAGACCACGGCCACCGGCGCGGTCGTCGAAGAGGGCGTCAGCTACCCGGTCTCGCTCAAGGTCGGGAGCAAGCCCGACCTCACCTTCACCATCGGCAAGACCACCAAGGGCGGCGCTGCGCTGCCCGCGGGCGCGCCGCCGATCCGCCTGGTGCTCGAGGGCGCCGCGGCCACCGACGCGCCGATGGCCGAGACGGTGAAGCTGCGGCTCGACGCCTCGCCCGTCGCCAACGTGGGCCGTTACGACCTCACCCTCAAGTGGAAGTTCGAGGCCAAGGGCGACGACGGCTGGAAGGCGATCCCCGGCGCGACGCAGGAGGCGAAGGTCCGCCTCTACGGCGTGCTCGGCAACGACATCGGCACGACCGCGCCGAACCTCCCGTGGGTCGCGATCGTCGACGCCGCGACGGCGAAGATCAACGGCGCCACCAAGGATCCGGTCGAGGTCCGCAAGCTGCTCGTGCAGATGGTCTACGAGGAGCTCACCCTCAAATACGACCGCCGCAACGGCGCCTCGTACTACACGAACTACACGAGCGGCTACACCGGCGCGCGGTTCGACCTCACGTCGTTCCTCAAGCGCAGCCGCGGCAACACGGTCAACTGCACCGACTGCGCGAGCATCCTCTCCACGTACACCAACATGGTGGGCGCGCCGCTGAAGTACGCGATCATCACGGGCCCGCCCGGTACCTCCGGCTTCTCGCTCAACCCGATCATGGGCATCGGCAGCACCACCTTCGGCTCGCCGTTCGACAGCGGCCGGTTCAGCTTCAGCTACCACGCCGTCACCAGCCACGACGGCGCGAAGACGATCAACGACGCGACGCTCGCCCTCGACGGCGACGCCGACCCGAAGCTCGCCCCGCAGACGAAGCTGCTCGTGCAGAACGTCGTCGGCACCGAATACCTCACCCGCCTCTCCCCCGGCACCCCGGAGTACCGCTATGTCGACCAAAGCACGACGGTTCGTTAGCGTCGCCTTTCTCGGAGGCGCCCTGCTCGGGGCGGCTCTGTTGGGTTCGCGCGCGTCGTCCTCGACGCCGGCAGACACCGACTTCCACAAGACCTACCCGCGTACGCCGGGCGCCAGCGGCGCGTTCGCCGGCGTCGCGCTCGACAAGCTCTCGTTCCCGGGGCTCACGCTCACCGATCGCGAGGACCACACCGTCGACGAGGGCGGCATCGTCCTCGCCTACTCGCAGGGCAACGACGTGCGGCTGGTCGTCAAGGTCGCGGTCGCGCCGGACTCGGCGAGGGCGCGCGACTTCGTCGACGTCGAGCTGCACGGCGTGCAGAGCGTGCTGCCGGCCGCGGTCGATCCGGCGTTCGGCGACTACGCGTTCGCCGACGACGGCGGTCGCGGCGACGCCTTCGCCGTCGGCGCGCTCGGCAACATTGCGTGGTCGGTGCGCGTCGATCGCGACGCGCCCTCGATGCCGCGCGCGAGCACGGTCATGGCCGCGCTCCGTGCCAACGCCGTCCCCGGGGCGCCGACGTATCCCACCGTGCACGTCTCGCTGCCGAACGAAGTGCGCGTAAGTGGGGCAGACATCACCGTGAGCTCTTCGCTCACCGCCAAGCTCCGCGCCGAGGGCGCGTATGTCGCGGTCGGTCCGAGGCTCCGTCCGTTCGGCCCCGGGCCCGTCAGCGTCGTTGCTCAGGTCGTCGACGACCTGGGGCGTGTCGCCTCGGCACGCGCGAGCGCGACCGCGAAGTAGTGATCGCGATCTAGCGACCGCATCTTTGCGCGCGACGAAGGGCCCCCCTTTGTCACCTTTCATTCGCGAGGATGGGCGAGGGACTACCGTCATTCGATCCGGTGTTCGAGCCGGGAGCGCTGCTTTGTCGGCGCTACCGCCTCGACGCGGCGATCGCGTCGGGCGGCATGGGCACCGTCTTTCGCGCCACGCACCTCGCGCTCGGCCACGACGTCGCGATCAAGGTGCTGCACGAGCGCGCCGTGTGCGACGACTCCGTTCGTCGGTTCGCGCGCGAGGCACGCATCGCCGCCCGCGTGTCGGAGCTGTGCGGCAACGTGGTGCGCGTCGTCGACTACGGCGTCGAGAAGGGGCGGCCCTTCCTGGTGATGGAGCTCCTCCGCGGAGAAGATCTGCGCACGCGGCTCGACCGCGAGCGCCGCCTCTCGCCGAGCGCCGTGGTCCAGATCGCGGCGCAGCTCGCCGAAGCGCTCGACGTGCTCCACGAGCAGGGCATCGTCCACCGCGACCTCAAGCCGGCCAACGTGTTCCTCGCGCGCAGCCGCAACGACACGGTGGTGAAGCTGATGGACTTCGGCGTCGCGCAGAGCGGTGAGATCACGGTCCGCAACGGCTACGTGCTCGGCACGCCCGCGTTCATGGCGCCCGAGCAGATCGAGGGCCGCCCGCTCGATCACCGCGCGGACCTATGGGCGCTCGCGGTCGTCGTCTATCGCATGCTCACCGGGGTGCTGCCGTTCGGTGTCGGGTCGATCCGGGAGATCGGCGCTGCGATCGTCGGCGGCGAGCCGGACGCGCCGTCGGCGGTGGTTGACACTCTGCCGTCCACGGTCGATGCGTGGATGGAGCACGCGCTCGCCAAGGATCCCGCGGAGCGCTTCGCGAGCGCGGCGGAGATGGTGTCGGAGCTGCGCATCGCGCTCGATGTCCCGATCTCCGGCTTTCCCGCGCTCACCCGCAACTCCACCGGTGTACGCACGATCGTGGCGGCGCCGCGCTCGTGGATCCTCGTCACCGCCACGGTGCTCGCCGCGACGCTTGCCACCGTGCTCCTCCTCGTCCGCTGATACGCTCGCCCCTGGATGCTCGCCCCCGGTGGTCAGGTCGGTCGCAACTACACGTTGATTGAGCGCCTCGGCGCGGGGGAGCTCGGCGAGGTGTGGCGCGCGCGGCACGAGAAGATCGGCCGCGAGTGCGCGATCAAATTCATCGCGCCGCCGTGGCCGCTCGAGCCCAAGGCGGTCGCCGCGTTTCTCCACGACGCGAGGGCGAGCGGTCAGCTCGCGCAGCCGTCGCTCGTCGAGCTGCTCGATCAGGGCGAGCACGACGGGGCGCCGTACGTGGTGATGCCGCTGCTCGTCTCCGAGAAGCTCGAGCGCATCCTCCTCCGCCGCGGCCCGCTCGCGCCCGGCCTCGCGGTTCGCGTCGCCGAGGCGCTCGCGCATGGGCTCGCGGCGGCGCACGAGGAGCGCGTGTTCCATCGCCGGGTCGAGGCGGCCAACGTGCTGCTGCACCGCGATCCGAAGGGGAAAGTGATCCCCAAGCTGGTCGACTTCGGGATCGCGCGCCTCGGCGCCGGACCGCACCAGCTCATCTCGCCGCTCGCCTACCTCCCGCCCGAGCAGCTCGGGGGCGACGAGGGAGACGGCCGCGCCGACGTGTGGGCGCTCGCGACGCTGCTCGCCCACTGCGTCCTCGGACGGCTCCCCTACAACGCCGAGCACGCCGAGGAGCTGGCCGACGAGCTCGAGTCACGAACGACGCTCGCCGTCGAAGAGCTCCGCGCGCTCGACCCGCAGATCGCCGCGGTCGTGCGCGAGGGGTGGACGCGAGATCGGAGCAAGCGCCCGCTGATGCGGGTCTACGCCCGCAAGCTGCACGACCTCGCGCTCTCGCGTCCCGGCTCGCTCGACGCGCTCGGCGCGCTGCTCGAGGTCCCCGAGTCGCTGTCGCCGGCGCTCCTGCATACGATCGCGCCCGCGATCCCGCCGATGCCGCGCCCGCCGAAGCCGCGCAGCCGCCCCTCGGGCCCGCCCAAGCGCAAGAAGAAGTAGGGCTGGCTACCCGAGGAAGGGCAGCGTCTCGCCCATCACCGAGAACACGCTCTCCGGGTAGTACTTCGCGCGGCCCTCGCCCACGTACTTCACTCCATAACCACCCAATCCATCGCGCTCGTACTCGGTCTTCGGCAGGCCCATCGCGGTGAGCACGGTGCCGAGGTACTGGTTCCAACAGATGCCGGCGTGGGTCTTCTCGGTCGAGCCCTCGAAGCCGCCGCTGTCGAAGACGCGGGTGAGCGCGCGGTAGTCGCAGTAGTGGCCGGTCTTGAGCGCGCCGCCGGCGCCTCCGGCCATGACCACCGGGATCGACTGCGACTCGTGGGTGTACGCGCCCGACTCCTGACTCCACACCATCAGCGAACGGTCGAGGAGCGTCTTGCCGGTTCCGTCGTCGATGTCGAGCTTCTTCATGAGGTCGACGTAGACGTTGGCGAAGAAGCGCTGGTGCGCGGTGGCGATGGTCCTCTGCTGCGTGCCCGCCGGGAGGTGGGCCTTGTGCGCGATGTCCTGGTGCCAGTCGCCGGTGAACTCGGAGAACGTGCTGCCCGCGTTGACCACCGCGACGCGGCTCGTGCCGCAGATGAACGCGGCGACGATCACGTCGTTGAGCAGGTCGAACGATTCGGCCTGCAGCGCCGGGTTGAAGTCGTAGCCGGCCATGCGCCGCACCGCCTCGGAGTCCTTGCTCGGCTTGGTCACCGAGCCGCACGACGCACCCTTCGCGTTGAGCTTGCGCTGGAGCTCGCTCAGGCGCTGCATGTGATCGTCGAGGCGGGTCTTGTCCGCGCTCGAGAGCCGACGGCTGCCGTCGCGCAGGCGTTTGTAGTCGGCGAACACGCGGTCGACGATCGGGGCACGCGCGGTCGACGGGTCCTCGGCCGGCACGAAGATGCGATTGAACAGCTCGAGCGAGCTCTCCTCGGTCGCCATCTCCTGCACGGTGCCGCTCCTGGTCTCCGGGTTCGACCACCCGTAGGAGATGCGCCGGCCGATCACCATCGAGCGCTCGCGCACGTTGGAGAGATCGGGGTAGAACGTCTTCGACCAGGCCATCACCTGGTCGATCGTCGGGCGCGGAGACGCCTGCACGACCTTGCCGTCGCCGCCGTTGCCGTCGTTGCGGGCGTAGTTGCCGAGGTGCCCGCCGGTGTGGTGCGCGATGTAGAAGGGGATGTCCAAGCCGCGGATGAGGTTCATCTTGGCGATGAGCGCCGGCGTGAGATCGGCCGACGGCGCCCGCAGCACCGGCGAGATCACCGCGTCCGCGCCCTCGATCCGCGCGGTGAGCGCGCCGCGGCGGATCTCGTGGCCCGCGTACGCGCGCTTCTCGGCGGTGGGGTCGGCGGGGAACATGTTGCTCCCCCAGATCCCGCCGTGGTGGGTGGCGAAGGCGACGAAGTTCTTCGGCACCGGCGGCTCGGCCGCGCGCGCGCTGTTCGGCGAAATGAGCGACGGAAGGAACGGGAGCCCGAGGCTGAAGCCCGCTGCACCACGTAGGAACGATCGCCGATCCATTAGAACGACCTCCGCTTGAACTCCGGACGGAGCGCGATTCGCATCATGACCTCGGAGAGGCTCTTGCCCTCGGCCGCGCTCTCGGCGACCTCTTTGAGCGCGCACCCGTCCTTCTCGTTCTCGGCGCGCGCGTAGGTGAAGCGGAAGTACTGCCGCGCGAAGCAGCGCTGCACCTTGCCGCTCTCGAGCAGGTACTTCGAGAGATCGCTCGCGCCGCTCGACTCGCGGAGATCGTCGGGCGTCACCTTGGGCACGGTCTGGGTGTTGACCGGCTTCTCGGTGATCAGCTTGCCGGCGTCGTCGAACAGCTTCTGCGCGACGCGGTGCCGGCCGAGCGCGTCGAAGTTCTCGGTGGCGAAGCCGAGCGGGTTGATCACGTTGGCGTGGCAGCTCGCGCACGCGGTGCCCGGCTTCTGGGTCAGCTGCTCGACGACCTCGCGGGTGGTCATCGTCGGGGAGAGCACCGGCGCGTTGGCGGCCGCGTTGTTCGGCGGCGCGGGGATGTCGTCGCAGAGGAGCGCCTTGCGGATGAAGACGCCCTTCATGATCGGTCGCGTGTTGGCCGAGCCGCTCGCGACGATCGCCGGGCGGGTGATGAGCCCCACGCGACCCTCGCCGCCGCCGTAGATGTTGGTGAGGGCAGGGGAGTGCTGCTTGGTGTCGAGGAGGAAGCTCGAGAACGAGCCGGTGCGCGCCGCGGTGCGGGCCGCGCCGAGCACGTCGTCGATCATCTGCTCGCGGAGATCGGCCGTCGGCACGTCCTTGCCGGCGAAGGCGTCGAACACCGCGTCGCCGACCCGAGTGTTCATCTCGGGCAGCTCGTCGAGCCACAGCCACTCGCGGAAGAAGTCGTCGAGCGTCGCCTCGGTGCGCGGGTCAGCGAAGAGGCGGTGGACCTGCTTGCGATACCCCTCTTCGGTCGCGAGCGTGCCGTCGGCGGCCGCGGTGCGCAGCTCCTTGTCGGGCATCGTCTGCCAGAAGTGATAGGAGAGGCGCGCGGCGACCTCGTACGGGTCGAGCGCCTCGTCGTGCTCGACGTGATAGAGGAACCGCGGCGCGGCCAGCAGCGCGGCGACGACGTCGCCCAGCGCCGCGGCGGACACCTTCTCGGCGCCGGCGGCCGCGCGGTAGAACGCGAGATCGGCGTCGTCGAGCGGCCTGCGGGCGGCGAGCTCGCCGACCTTGCGGATGAACCCGTCGAGGCACGCGTCGTCGTTTCCGGCGTTGCCGTCGGTCGCGCACGCGCCGGCGATGGCGCGCACGTCGAGCGCTTTGCCGATCGCGACCGCCACGTCGTAGCCCACAGCGACGTGCTCCTGATTGACGATCTGATCGAGCCGCTTGAACCCGCCGTGGGTGTCGCCGTTGGGCGCGGTCTTGCGGTCGGCCGGCAGCTTGTCGAGCTTCGGCGCCACCGTGGTCAGCACCGTCGGCGGTGCGCCGAGCTCCTTGAGCAGATCGCGGAGGGAGTTCTTGTACTGCGTCGCGGTGAGTCGCCGGAGCGGGATCGAGTCCGGCACCGCCTTGTCGTCGCACTTGAACGCCTGGTTGTTGTCGGCGATCGGGTTCGACGAGGGCGGCTCGTTGGAGGCGCCCGGGCCGTCGCCGCTCCCCGCGCCGATCGACCCCACGCACCCCACGACGACTGCGGCGCCGAGAAGGAGAAGCCCGTCTTTCCTGGCCATCGAACCGTAGAGCCGGGGACCGGTCATGACCGGCTCAAGTATTTGATGTCACACGGGTGTGACTCGTCGGGCTCGCAGGTAAAGTGGGTAAATGTATATCATGCGGCAATGATCGCTCGCACGACGCGTTTGGCGCTGCCGCTGTTCGTTTTGATGGCGTGCAGCAAGCCCGAAGAGAAGCCCGCCGAACCGAAGACCGACAAGACGGAACCGGCCGCCAAGAGCGCCGAGCCCGAGAAGAAGGCCGAGCCCGAGAAGAAGGCCGAGCCCGAGAAGAAGGCCGAGCCCATGTTCGATCCGGCCGCGACGATCGAGAAGGGCAAGTCGGTCACCTACAAACTCGTCACCCTGACGATCCCGCCGACGTGGAAGCCGAACCCGAAGAAGCTCGACGGCAAAATCGTGCGCATGGTCTACGAGTCGCCCGACGACCCCAAGCTCAACGTCTCGATCACCGACAACGACGTCCCCGACTCCGCCGACAAGGGCATCAAGAAGGAATGGGAGGACAAGCGGGCCTTTCACGCGAAGAACAGCCCCGCGTCGGCGCGCGTCGGGATGCAGAACCTCGACGGCGTCGGCGGCGTCATGGTGCTCAACCCCGACCACGCCGAGTGGCCGTCGTGGAGCTGGGAGGGCTTCAAGACCGCCGGGACGCAGAAGCACTACATCGACGTCGGGGTCTACTTTGCGCCCGGGAGCTACGCGAAGCACAAGCCGGTCATCGACGGAATCGCCGCCTCGGTGAGAATCAAGAAGTAGGGCGCTCGAACGGGCTTGAAGCGTCCTCAGGGGCGGGCGAGAACTACCGCATGCGCACGCTCTGCTTCCTCGCCGTCGCCCTCGCGTTCTCCTCCGTCGCCTGCAAGAAGTCCTCGGGGGACGCCACGGGCGGCAAGGGTGACAAGACCACCAAGGACAAGAGCGGCGAGGGCGACGACGAGGCGCCGAAGGCCAAGGGCGGCAAGGGCTGCAAGCTGCCCGAGGGCGACATCAAGGCCGACTGGACGATCCCCGCCGGCTGCGCGCTCAAGGTCAAAGAGCACATCCGCATCGACGGCGGCGCGACGCTCACCCTCGGCGCCGGCGCGAAGCTCTCGATGAGCCCGGGCAGCGAAATCTACGTCGAGAACGGCAAGATCGTCGCGAAGGGCACCGAGGACGAGCCGGTCGTCTTCACGTCCGCGAACGGCTCGCCGGCGGCGGGCGACTGGGGCGGCATCTTCTTTGGCGGTGACACGATGGCGGGCACCACGCTCGACCACGTGGTGATCGAATACGCCGGCAAGCAGGGGGGCCACGGCGAGGCGGCGATCATCGTCTACGGCGACGTCGGCGCCAGCCGCATCGCGCTGACCAACTCCACGCTGCGCAAGAACGCGCACGCGGCGCTGCACAATATCCACCCGAAGTCGAAGTTCGCGAAGCTCGAGGGCAACGTCTTCAAGGACAACGACAAGGCGTCGCTGGTGCTGCACCCCGAGGTCCTCGGCTCGGTCGGGAGCAACAAGTTCGGAGATCCCATTCGGCTCCTCGACGGCGACGTCGAGACCTCGGCGACGTGGCCGAAGCTCGACGTGCCCCTGCTCGTCGACGGCATCCTCGCGATCGCCGGCAAGGGCAAGGCAGCGACGGTGACCCTCGCCGACAAGACCGTCTTCAAGGTCGTGGGCGGTCGGGCGATCTTCATCGGTCGCGGCGACGGCGGGGGCTTCATCGGCAAGGGGACGAAGTTCACCTCGGCCAACGACTCGCCCGCCGCGGGCGATTGGGAGGGCCTGTTCATCGAGCCCGGCGCCAAGAACACGACCCTCGAGGACTGCACCGTGGAATACGCGGGTAAGCAGGGGCTCGGGAAGGCCGCGGTCGTCTTCTACGAGACCGAGCCGAAGAAGCTCAAGACGGTGTCGTTCAAGGGCTGCACGTTCCGCAAGAACGAGCACGGCGCCTTCCAGTCGAACACCGGCGACTGCGGCACGCTCCCCGACGACAACAAGGTCGAGGGCACGGCCTGCGTGAAGGACTGACTCGCGCGAAGGGGCGTGAGCCCGCGGTTGCGCATGGGGCAACCGCGTATGGGGCAACCGCGCGCTTACGCGCGCGGCCCCGTCGTTGCTGCTAGGCCCGGGTGCCGGCGCCCTTGCCGATCACACGCACGCTGCCCTTGCCGTCCAACACGGGCTTGGCCGTGCAGGTGACGTCGAAGTGGAACGTGTACTCCTTGCCGGAGACGGTATCGACGACCACCGTGCCGCCGCACACGAACTGCTTACGCAGCATCGCGCCCTCGTAGTACTCGAAGTAGGGATAGCTCGCGGAGGCCATCTTCGGCGTGGTGAAGACCTGACAGGCCTTCGCCATCGGTCCGACCGCGATGATCATCTGCCGCGCGGTCGCGTCGCTCGGCGACGGGGCTTTGTTGTACGAGACGAACCGCGCGCCATCGGGATCGGTCGAGCCGTAGAGCTCGGCGCCCGAGAACGCGTCCATCATCCCGTTGTAGGTGCCGTCTGCCTCCGAGAACGTCGCCTGTACGACCGCCTTGCCCGCGGCCGGCGCCGGCAGGCCGCCGGTGGGACTGCACGCGCCGGCGTCGCTCGACGGCGTGTCGGTCGTGGCCGTGTCGGTCGTCGCCGTGGTGTCGGCGGGCGGTGCGTCGGCGGGGGCCGAATCGGTCGTGGTCGCCGAGTCGGCGACCGCGGGCGCGCCGTCGTCGCTCGAGCCGCACGCGGTGGCAAAACACAGCGCGGCGCACGCACAAAGACTCTTCGTCATCAATCCTCCCCAACGCTGCGTTGCGCAGCGAGGTCGGACCGTAGACGAGCGTCGACGCCAGCGCATCCCCGAGGGGTACTCTCACCGCAGAATGAGCGAGAGCTCCGACGAGGGGTACCGCGCGGCCGGGACGGAGGCTCCGGTGCGCGCGTCGTTCCCGTTCGTGGCGCGGATGCGCTTCATCGACAGCGTGTTCATCCCCGCCTTCGTCGTGATGGGCATCACCGGCTTCTTCGCGGCGGTCACGCCCGCGCCCGTGTCGTACTGCGCGGCGGCCCTGCTCGTGGCCGAGGCGTTCGGGGCGGGGTGGCTCTATCGCCGGCTGAGTCGTCCGTGCCTGCTCGAGGCGCCGTTCCCGTATCGCACCATCCGCATCTCGGTCCCGCCCGAGCGACCGCGAACGATCGACGTCGAGCTCATCACCAACATCCGCACCGCCATCGCCGACGGCGCGGACAACTCCATCGTTTACCACGTTGTCTTCGAGCTCTCGGACGGGCGGACCGTCCCCCTCCACGAGAACACCCATTACTTCTTCTTCGACCAGCCCCACGCCGAGCGGCTCGTCGCGCGCGTGCGCGCGTTCGTCGACGAGGTCCGCGCGCGCGGCCAGGGCCCCTAGCAAGGAGGTTTGTGCGGCGATCGGCGAACGGCTAGACCCCGGCCCGACGATGTCCGCGCCGATCCTTCGGGCCCACCACCTTCAGGGCGTTCGCTACGAAATCCGGGGCCCGCTCGCGCGGCGGGCGCACGAGCTCGAGCGGCAGGGGTACGAGATCCTCAAGCTCAACATCGGCAACCCGGCGCAGTTCGGGTTCCGCACGCCCGAGACGATGCGGCTCGCGATGATCGAGAACCTCGCGCAGGCCGAGGGCTACTGCCACCAGAAGGGTGTGTTCCCCGCCCGCGAGGCGGTGGTGATGGACACCCAGTCGCGCGGCATCCGCGGCGTCACCGCCGAGGACGTGTTCATGGGCAACGGCGTCTCCGAGCTGATCCTCATGTGCATGGAGGCGCTCCTCGAGCGCGACGACGAGGTCCTCGTCCCGTCGCCCGACTACCCGCTGTGGACGGCGGCCGTCACCCTCAGCGGCGGCAAGCCGGTGCACTACCCGTGTCGACCCGAGCACCGCTTCGTGCCCGATCCCGCCGAGATCGAGAAGATGATCACGCCGCGCACCCGCGCCATCGTGCTCATCAACCCGAACAACCCCACCGGCGCCGTCTACCCGCGCGAGGTGCTGCAGCAGCTCGTGCGCATCGCCGAGCAGCGCTCGCTCGTGATCTTCTCCGACGAGATCTACGACCGCATCCTCTACGACGACGCCCAGCACATCCCGATCGCCACGCTGTGCGAGGGCACGCTGTGCGCGACGTTCGGCGGCCTCTCCAAGGTCTACCGCGCGTGCGGCTTCCGCACCGGCTGGGTGTTCTTCACCGGCAAGAAGTCCCACGCGACCGACTACCTCGAGGCGCTCGAGCTGCTCGCCTCGCTGCGCCTCTGCTCCAACGTCCCCGGCCAGTGGGCGGTGCAGACGGCGCTCGGCGGCGTGCAGAGCATCTACGACCTCACCGCCGAGACGGGTCGCCTCGGCCGCCAGCGTCGCGCGCTGCTCCGCGGCGTCGAGGCGTCGAAGTTCCTCGATTGCGTGCCGCCGCGCGGCGCGATGTACGCGTTCCCGAGCGTCGACGAGAAGCTCATCCCCGGCTTCGACGACGCGCGCTTCGCGATGGAGTTGCTCGAGAAGGAGCACGTGCTGGTCGTCCCCGGCTCGAGCTTCAACGTCCCCTACCGAAACCACTTCCGCCTCACGCTGCTGCCGGACGAGGAGACCATCGCCGAGGTCTTCATCCGCATCGACCGGCTGCTCACCCGCTGGTCCGCCAACGGGGCGTAGGCGTCGCCCACGCGGCTTCCACATCCTAGGATGTCCCCTCCTCGATGCACCCCATCCATGTGATCTTCGGCACCGAGTCCAACAACTCGGCCGACCTCGCGGACCGCACGGCGAGCGCCCTCGGCGCCGCGGGGCTGTCCGCCCGGGCGATCGACATGGCGGACTTCGCGAACGCGAAGCTCGCCGAGGTGCGCACCCTGGTCGTGATCACGAGCACCTACGGCAACGGCGACCCGCCCTCCAACGCCGAGTCGTTGCATGCCTACTTAATGAAGTCGGCGCCGGCGATGCCGGAGCTGCGCTTCGCGGTGTGCGCGCTCGGCGACAAGACCTACGACCGCTTCTGCCAATGCGGCCGCGACTTCGACCGTCGGCTCGGCGAGCTCGGGGCGCAGCGGATCGTCGAGCGCGTCGACTGCGACGTCGACTACGAGAAGCCGTGGAAGGCGTGGCTCGATCGGCTGGTCCCCGCGATGCGTGCGCTCGCCGAGACCGACGCGGGCTCGGGCGCGCCGGTCCTCCCGGTCGAGCTGCCCAAGGTCGAGCACCACGAAGCGGCGCCCGGGACCCGGCGCAATCCGGTGCTCGCGCGCGTGCTCCGTTCGCGCCGCCTGTCGGGCGAGGGCTCCACCAAGGAGACGCTCCACGTCGAGCTCGCGACCGAGCTCCCCTACGAGGTCGGCGACTCGTTCGGCGTGTGGCCCACCAACGCTCCGGCGCTCGTCGAGGAGCTGCTCGACGCCGCCAACTGTGACGGCGACGCGCCGGTGTCGCTGCGCGGCGCGGTTCACGAGTCGTCGCGCGGCACCGGCTCGATGACGCTGCGCGAGGCGCTGTCGACCCACCTCGATCTCGCCCACGTCGACGCGCGCTTGCTCGACGCCGCGGGCAGCGCGCCGATCCCCGGCGGTCACGCCCTCGACGTGCTCCTCGCCGGCGAGAAGCCCATCGCGCCGCAGCAGCTCGTCGAGTCGCTGCGCCCGCTCGCTCCCCGGCAGTACTCCCTCGCGTCGAGCCCGCGCGCGCACCCCGGCGAGGCGCACTTCACGGTCGACGTCGTCCGCTACGAGCTCCTCGGTCGGCAGCGCCTCGGCGTCGCGTCGACGCAGCTCGCGGACCGCGCCCCGATCGCCACCGAGCTGCCGGTCTATCACCATCCGGCGCCGCATTTTCGCCTCCCGGCGGACGACGTGCCGATCATCATGATCGGCCCCGGCACCGGCGTCGCGCCCTTCCGCGCGTTCCTCGAGGAGCGCGTCGCGCGGGGCGCGAGAGGGCGGTCGTGGCTCTTCTTCGGCGCGCGCAACGCCTGCGACTTCCTCTACGGAGACGAGCTCCGCGCGCTCCAGAAGCAGGGCTCGTTGACCCGCCTCGATGTCGCGTTCTCGCGCGAGCAGCCCGAGCGCGTCTACGTCCAGCACCGGATGCGCGAGAGCGCACGCGAGCTCTACGCGTGGATCGAGGCCGGCGCCGTCCTCTACGTCTGCGGCGACGCCAAGCGGATGGCGCCCGACGTGAACCGCGCATTGGTCGAAATCCTCGCGGCCGAGGCGGCTCTGCGCCCCGAAGTCGCTGCCGCTCGCCTCGCGGCGCTCGAGGCCGACAATCGCTATCGGCGCGACGTCTACTGAACAGGCAGACGCGAATTTCCCCTGCCACGGGCGTGCGCGTACACTTGGGCGACCATGGCACAGAAGGGCGAGACCATCGCCAATCGCTACCGTCTGCTCGACAAGCTCGGGGAAGGCGCGCTCGGCGAGGTGTGGGCTGCGCGAGACGACAACACGGAGCGAGAGCTTGCCGTCAAGCTGCTGAAGCCCAAGTGGGCCATCGCTCCGAAGTCTCTCGAGTCCTTTTTCCGCGAGGCGAAGGCCGCCGCCAAGATCCGTCACATCAGCATCGTCGAGCTGGTCGACGCGGGCGAGAGCGCAGTCGGCGACGAAAAGCTGCCGTTCGTCGCGATGGAGCTGCTCGAGGCCGAGAAGCTCGAGGAGCTGCTCGATCGCGCGCGCACGCTGCCGGTGGGCACCGTGCTCCGCCTCGGCTCCGATCTCGCGTGGGCGCTGTGCGCCGCGCACGAGCGTTCCATCGTCCACGAGCGAATCGAGCCGGCCAACGTGCTGCTCCACCGCGACGTGCGCGGCGAGGTGGTCCCCAAGCTCGTCGACTTCGGCGTCGCCCGCCTGGTCGACGACCTCCTCGTCCTGCCCGGCACGCCGCACGAGGCGCTCTCTCCGGTCGACTACCTCAGCCCCGAGCAGATCCACGCCGACGTGCAGCTCGACGGACGCGCCGACGTGTTCGGCCTCGCGGCGCTCCTCCATCGCTGTTTGATCGGCGAGCCCCCGTTCGACGGCGACTCCGCCGACGAAATCCTCGAGTCGATCGAAGAGGGCCCGAAGAAGCTCCTGCCGTTCGAGCCGCCGATCGATCTCAAGGTCGTGCAGCTCATCACCGACGGTTTGCAGCGCAATCGCAAGGTCCGCCCGACGATGCGCGTGTTCGCCGAGCGGATCGACGCGCTCCGCGAGCGCATCGAGGCCGACTGGCGAGCGCTCGGCGGTCTGGTGCAGATCCCCGAGCGCCGCACGCTCGAGCACATCGCCAAGCTGCGGCCCGGCAGGGCGCTCGCGCGCATCGCGCTGGTGAAGCAGCCCACGGTACCGGTGAAGATCCGCGAGGAGGTCGCGCCCACGTCTCCCCGCCCGGACTCCCGCGGAGAGGTCGAGGAGCTGGTTCACGCCGACTCCGCGCCGCCGTCGTCCGAGCCGCCGGTCTCGTCGCGCGAGAGCCTGCCGTCCGACATGCTCGAGGACGCGCCGCCCTCGGTGCCGTCGCCCGAGCCGGTGTACGAGCCCAAGAGGAGCAAGCCGCCGACCCTGCCCAAGCCGGGCCTCGAGGACGCGCCGCCGGTCTCCGAGATCATTCGCGAGAAGATGAAGAAGACCTCCAACGACCCGTTGTCGATGGATGTCCTCGCGGATCTCGAGAAGGAGCTCCTTCGTCACGTCGCGGTCGCGCGCGACGCCGAGCCGACGCCGGTCGCGCCCCCCGATACCGGCTTGTTCAAGGGCGCCGCCTCGATCCCCCCCACCTCCGACCTCCTCTACGCGCCGGCACCCGACAGCGAGCGCAAGCCCGAGGCCCTCGACGGCCGGAAGAAGGAGAGCGAGAAGCCCCGCGCCTCGCCGAAGACCACCACCTCCGCCGCGGCCACCGCGAAGACCGTCCCGCCCCGGGGCGCGCGCGAGCCGGAAGAAGAGAAGAAGTCGAACGCGGTCTGGATCATCGGCGGGCTCGCTGCGATCTTCCTCATCGGCATCATCTGGATGCAGAAGAACCCGGGCCCCACCGAGACCCCGGGCGCGCCGGCCGCGACCGCGCCCACCGCCGCGCCGC
>JALHOE010000048.1 GCA_022843175.1 Deltaproteobacteria bacterium | reverse complement strand
GCTCTTCCGATCTGCCGCCCGAGCAGCTCGCGCGCGGCGCCGCGATCGCGGTCGTGGCGCTGCTCGCGCTCGCCGAGCTCGGGCTGCCGCGGCTCTTCTCCGCGATGTTGCCGCAGCCGCTGCCCTTGCGCGTCCTCGCGCTCGTGGCGGTGACCGCGCCGCTCGGGTTTGCGATGGGCATTCCCTTCCCGTCGGGGCTGCGCATCGCGAGCGATCGAGGCGACTCGCTCGTCGCGTGGGGACTCGCCGCCAACGCCTTCGCCTCGATCGTCGCGTCGCTCCTCGCGGTGCCGTTCGCGATCTTCGCTGGCTTTCGCGTGGTCGGCCTGTGCGCGCTCGCCCTCTACGCGCTCGCGGCCCTGCTGGTGCCGGCCGCGACCAAGTAGCCGAGCGCCGCGGCGATCAACACCGCCGAGAACCCCTGGCCGATCGCGAGGACCGTCGCCCCGACCGACGCCACAACGGACGCACAGCCGTTGAGCACCCACGCGCGCGCGATGAACGGCGCGTCGCGATCGCGCAGGCCGAGCGGAAACATCATGCCCATCAGCGTCGACGGCAGGGCGACCAGCGACACCGCGACGGCGGCGCGCGCGGCGAACGGCGCGTGCAGCGTCCGGTCGAGGACGCGGGTGAGCACGAGCATCTCGCACACCAGCACCACCGCGATCGCCACGCCGATGGGCCGGGCGCTCCGCACGCGCGACGAGAGCGCGCTCCCGACCCCCGACGCGGTGAGCATCGCGAACAGCACGACCGACAGCGCATGGCTCGGGTGCCCGAGGAAGAGGACGAACCGCGGGACGAACCACAGCTCGACGCCGATGTACGCGAGGCCGAGCGCCACGAAATACACCTCGTCGCGCCGCCCGAGGCGCTGCTTGGCGAGGGCGAGGATCGCGGCGGCGAGCGCGGTGACGAGCGCGAAGGTGATGAGCAGCACCAGCGGGCCGCTCGCGGCGCCGAAGATCGCGTCGCGGCTCCCGAGCAGGCGCGACCACCGGTTGTGCTCGAAGAAGAACGGCGCGTCGTCGGTGGTCGCGTCGATGCGGAACGGGTAGGCGCGCACGAACGCGTCCTTGTCCGTCGCGGCGAAGAACTCGGTGAAGGGGTTCGGGAGCGCGCGACCCGGCGCATACACCAGGTAAAAGCCCATCGCGTCGGCGAGCTTGCCGAGCGCGTCGACCTCCTTCTCGGTGAAGGGCGTGCGCCGCGCGAGGATGATCGAGAAGTCGATCGGCGAGTCCCACTGCGGCGCGCCGATGACGACGACGCGCGACGCGGCGTCGCCGAGGCCCATCTCGCGCATCGCGCGATCGAGCACCACGCACAGGCGGAGCGTCTGCCGCGGCGGCTTGTACAGCCAGCGCGTCATCGCGAGCGTGCCGTCGTCGTGGAGGTGGCCGAGCACCTCGCGCATGGCCTCGACCGTGTACAGGTAGTTCTCGGTCAGCGCGAAGGCGCCGGCCTGCGACGCGGCGTAGGTGTCGACGCCGCTGATCTGCACCAGGTCCCACTTCTTCTCGGAGCGACGGAGGAAGTGGCGCCCCTCGGCGACCGACACCTTCACCTCCGGCCGGTGATACAGCCCGCCGGCGAACGCATCGAAGTCGTTGGCGACGGCCTTGACGATCATCGGGTTGATGTCGACGGCGTCGACGTGCTTGGCACCGAAGTGGAGCGCCGTCCGCACATCGAGCCCGCCGCCCGCGCCGATCACCAGGGCGTCGGTGTCCTTGCGGCCGGTGAGCCGGAAGAAGTGGTGCACCGTCGCCGGCGGGAGCGCGTCGAGCACCGGATGGTGGACGTCGCCGTCGCTCTTGGTCACCGAGGTGATCGCCCAGGCGTCGATGACGACGCCGATCTGCTCCGGCAGCGGCCCCTTGTACTTCTGCGACATCCCCCACAGCCCGAAGTGAAGCGGGTTCTGGAAGAAGTCGACGCACGCGAGCGACGTGCAGGTGCGCTTGAGGATCAGCTCGCGCGGCACCCGCGGGTACAGCTTGGCGTTCGGGAGGTAGAACGGATCGCGGAGCGGATCGCGCGCGAGGAGCAGCAGCGCCACGTTCACGGCGGCGACCGAGAGTCCGCGCGCGCGCCCGTCGAACGCGACGCCCGCGAGCGCGAACGCCAACGCCGCGAAGAGCACGCCGCCGGCGCCCCCGCCGAGGTGGTCCATCACGAACAGGCTCAGCACGCAGCCCACGCCGCTGCCGACCAGATCCGCGAAGTAGAGCCGCGGAACCTCCGGGGGGTGCTCGGCGAGGGTCTTCGCGATCACCACGCCGATCAGCACGAACGGCACCAGCAGGAGCGCGATGAGGACCACGAAGAGCGCGACCTGGCCCGCGCTCTCGACCACCGACGTGCCGAACGGCAGGCGGCACGCGATCGCCAGCGCGACCACGGTGCCGATCGAGGCGCCGAAGCAGGTCTTCGCGAGGTCGACGGTGCGGCGGGCCGCGATGACCCCGCCCGCCGTGAAGCCGAGGAGCGCGAGGGCGATCGCGAGGAACGCGAAGTGGTACCAGACGAGCAGCGAGAACACGCGCGTGATCGAGATCTGCAGCGTCAGCATCCCGAGGGACGCGAGCGCGATCCCGAGCATCCGCCGCCGCATCATCGGCGAAGGACGGTGACGCGCGGCGATCCACCATCGATGCGGAGGAGCGTGCGCTCGGGCACCTCGCCCCACGGCTCGTTGGTCATTTGCTCGGACGCGACGAGCACCGCGTGGCGGCGCGGGCTCCACGGCGTCTCGAGCTCGGCGTCGGTCTCCGAGGCCTGGCGCTTGTGGACGACCGGATCGCCCGGGTGCCGCTCGAGCATGTGCAGCGTGCGGCCGAAGCGAAACGCCCACAGCGCCGCGCCGTTGGAGAGGAGGAAGTTGGCCGCGCCGAGCCGCGGCTCCTCGACGGCTTCGTCGACGGCGGAGCCGAGCGCGTCGTCGATGCGGTCGTGGCCGCGCTCGTCGAGCTTGGTGAGGAGCCAGGCGAAGAACCGCTCGCTGTCGGTCTGACCCTCGATCTCCTTGCGCCGCGCGTCGCTGGTGCGCGCCTCGAACGTGTCGATGCCGGCGATCGTCCCGTTGTGCGCGAAGACCAACGACCCGCGGCGGAACGGGTGGGTGTTCTCGGCGCCGATCGGGCCGACGGTGCGCTTGCGGATATGGGCGACGAGGATCTCGCCGCGCGCGCCCGCCGCGACCTCATGGAACCGCGCGCAGTCTCCGGCGCGCACCGGGTTGCGGTGGAGCTCCCAGCCGTTGCCGCTGCCGTGAACGGCGAGCCCCCACCCGTCGGCGTGCTCGGCGGAGAGCACCGCAAGGCTCCGCGGCGCCTCGTGGAGCGAGAAGCGGAAGTCGGTGGCCTCGTTGCAGACGACGCCGAGCAGCCGGCACATGTGGCGTGGAGCGTAGCGTTACGGCGGCTTCACGGTAAGAGCGCGTTCAGCGCACAGCCGCGCTCGTCTTTTCCGGTGACCTCGGATCGAGCCGCTCGGTTCGGCGACGCAACAACAGGGCGGCGACCGCGTAGCAGGCGGCGCCGATCCACAACACGCGGGTGAAGCCGAACGCCATCGAGACCGCGAGGCTGCACGCGCTCGCGAGCACCGAGACCGCGCCGTTCACGGCCCAGAACCACGCGCGGTTGTCCTCGCCGAACGCGGTCATTCCGGCGGGGAACGCGAAGCCCATCGCCACGGCCGCCGGGGCGACGGTCGCGATCGTGACCAACACGCGCGCGGTGAGCGAGAGCCCGGTCGTCGACGCCATCACGCTCGGCAGCAGCATCGTGAGCAGGGCGATCACGAGCGGCAGCGCGAGCATCGCCAGGCTGGAGCGCTCGGTGCGGGCGCCGAGCATCGAGCCGACTCCGGCGCCGAGCAGCATCGTGGCCAGCACCACCGTGGTGGCCCGGCTCGGGTGCCCGAGGAAGGGCGTGAACCGCTGGATGAGGGGCAGCTCGACGAACATGAACGCGAGGCCGATGGCGGCGAAGTACGCGCTGCCCTCGAGGAACCCGGGGGCGCGCGCGATCTTTCCGCGGAGCGCGAAAGGCAGGAAGAACAGGACCAGCGTCAGCCCGGCGACGATCGCGACCAGGCGCCGGAGCTGGACCACCGCGTGCTCGTTGGCGGACGCGCCGGCGAGCAGCTTCGCGTTGGGCATGTTGCGAATGTCGATGGTCTGAAAGAAGAACGGTCGGTCGTCGGTGGGCGCGGACAGATCGAAGCCGGCGCTGCGGAGCGGGGCGTCGCCGAAGAGCAGCGCACCCTGCACCATCGACTGCGGCCGCTCGCCGGGGAGGAGCGGCCACCGCCGCACGAAGCCCTTGTCGCGGGCGATCGCGTCGAGGGCGCGCATCGTCACGTCGGTGACCGGGCGCTTGAAAGTAAGGAGGTTGCCGACGTCGCCCGCGGTGAGCAGCACCAGGTGTCGGTTCGGCTCCGCGGCGCCCTCGGCCACGAGCGCGGACCGGGCGAGGAGCGCGAGGCGCGTGATCTCGAGCTGCCGCGCGCCACCCGCCCACCGGCTCACCGTGAGCACGCCGGTGTCCGACAGCCGGCGGAGATAGAGCCGGAACGCCTCGAGCGTGTAGAGGCCGTTCTCCGAGAGCGCGTAGGCGCCGGCCGACGTCGCCGCCCAGGTGTCGATCAGCGAGATCTGGAGGACGTCGTATTTGCCATACGAGCGGGTGAGGAACGAGCGGCCCTCGCTCGCGATCGCGCGGACCCCGGCGCGGTGGTACGGGTCACCCGAGTACGCGCCGAAAGAGGTCGAGACGGCGTCGATGGTGAACGGGTTGAGCTCGACGGCGTCGATGTGGTTGGCGCCGGCCTTGATCGCGGTGAGCACGTCCCGCCCGCCGCCCGCGCCGATGATGCACACCCGCTCCGGTCGCTCGGCCTGATAGGCGGCCGAGGTCACGTCGAACATCAGGTGCGGGAGCGCGGCGGAGCCGTCCCACTTGGTGATCGGCGTGCCCGCGGAGCCGTCCTGCTCGAGCCATAGCTGGTCCACCGGCTGCGGCTGCCACTTGCTGCCCATGCCCCAACCGAAGCCGCCTCCCTGATCGCGGAGGACGAACGCGCTCGGGAAGATCGCGAGCCGCGCGGTCGGCGTCCACTTCTCGTAGAGCGGCGACACCGTCTCGACGTACGACTTGGTGTAGCGGAGGCGATACGGATTGCCCCACGCGACGGTGGCGACGATGGCGACCGCGATCGCGCCCGCCGCGCCGCGCACGCTGCGGTCGAAGAGCACCGCCGCGGCGAGCGGCAGGAGCCCGAGCGCGGCCACGACGGCGGGAGTGGGGAGTCCGTGAAGGAGCGGCACGACGAGCGCAGCGCCGGCCGTCGCGCCGAGGAGATCGGCGCCGTACATCCAGCCGATGGCCCGTCCGCGCGCCGACAGGAGCAACGCGCAGACCGCGGCCCCGAGCGGGAGGACCGGCAGGAGCACGACCAGCACCCAGAAGCTCATGGCCTCGCGGAAGAACGGGCCGAGGTTGGCCACGGCCAGCACGGCTATCGGCATCGCCATGCCCGCGATCAACAAAGCGCGCGGCACGGTGCGGGGCCCCGGCGGTTTGATGGCGAACCACACGCCCGGCGCGCCGAGGCCGAGCATCGCCAGCGACACCGAGAGGAAGACGAAGTGATACCAGAGCACGACGCTCAGGACGCGCGTGATCAGGACCTCGAACAGGAGGACGGCCGCCGAGGCGAGCGCGATGGCCACGTGTCCCCGGAGGCGCTCCGTCATGGAAGCGCGCGACATACCACGACGGCTGGTACATTGCTGCCGTTGCGCGGGCTCGGCGCGTTCCTATTGATTCTTTGGACCTTCCTCGCGCTGCCGGCGTTCGGGGTCGACCGGCTGTCTTTGATCGGTTGGGGGCTCGTCGCGGCGACGCTGTTCGTGTGCGCGGCTCGGCCGGCGATCGTCGAGCGCGCGCGCACGGCGCTCCTCGCGATCCCGCCCCGCACCTTCCTCGTGGCCGCAGCGGTCGTCGCGGCGCTGGTCTCCTACCTGCTCGTCAGTGGCCCGATGCGAGACCGGCCGATCTCGATCGACGCCACGGTCTACCTGCTCCAGGCGCGTGCGCTCTCGCACGGTCACCTGGGGATGCCGATCCCGGAGCCGCGCCAGCTGTTCGGGGGCCGCTTCCTCTTCGAGGGTCCCGACGGTCACCTGTACGGCGTCTTTCCCCCGGGGTTCCCCCTGTTCCTCGCGCCGTTCGTCGCGCTCGGGGCTCCGCTCCTGGTCGGGCCGGTGCTCGCGGCGGCGCTGGTGTTCGCCCAGGGGCTGCTCGGGCGCGCCGTCGAGGGACGGGTGGGGTTCGCGACGCGGTTCGCGATCCTGCTCTCGCTGCCGTCGTTCGCGCGCGCCGTGGAGACCGCCGACCTCTTGTCGCACGCCTTCGTCGCGGTGCTCGGCACGGTGGCGATCGCGCTCGCGATCGAGGCGCGAACCCGGCCCACGACCGCGCGACTGCTCCTCCTCGGCGCCGCGGTCGGCTGGGCGTTGATCGCCCGGCTCCTCGACGGAGTGGTCATCGCCGTGCTCGTCGCCGTCGTCCTCCGCGGACGAGTCCTCCTGCCAATCCTGACAATACTGCCATTCCTGACATTTTTGGCGTTCGCCCAGAAGGCCGCGACGGGCTCCTTCACGGTGCCCACCCAGACGCTCTACTTCGCCCGCTCGGACTTCCCGGCGACCTGCCACCGCCTGGGCTTCGGCGTCGACGTCGGCTGCGCGGTCGAGCACGGCGACGAGCGCAACGCCTTCGGGCCCGACGGATACACCGCGACCGACGCGCTGCGAATCGTTCGCGAACGCGCGAGCGCGCTCGGCGGCGACCTGTTCGGCTTCGCCCCCGTCGCGCTCCTCGCCTTCGCGCGGGCGGTCCGGCGCGGCGAGCGACGCGACGTGTTGCTCGCCTCGGCGGTCGTCGCGTTCACGCTCGCCTACGGGCTCTTCTACTATGGCAACGCGCCGATCTTCGGTGCGCGCCACCTGTTCCCGGTGGCCGCGCTGTTCTGGCTGCTCGCAGCGCGCGCGGTGGAGGAGCCGCTCCATCCGCGCCTCCTCGGGTTGCCGCTCGCGGTGCTCGTCGCCGCCGCCTTCGCAGCCACGCCGCGCTGGTTGTGGAGCGGGCGGCAGGTGTACGGCGCGGCGGGCGCGCGGGTCGACGTCCGGTCGGTGATCGAGAAGAACCAGCTGCAGCGCGGGTTGATCGTCACCGACGACGAGCTCTCGTGGATCGCCGCGTTCGACCCCTATCGCGACGGGCCGGAGCGCATCGTCGTGCGCTTCGACCGCTCGGGGCTCAAGGATCTGCGGCGCGCACACCCCGGGCTGCCGGTGCACAACGTCCTCGAGGGCGACGTGCTGCAGACGGCGCAGCTCCCCGTGCCGCCGCCGGGGCTCCTCCTCGAGCTCGAGCGGGCGTGGCCGTCGTTCGTGCGGCCGAGCGGAGTCGGCACGCGCGTGGTCAACACCAAGGGCTGTTGCAAGGTGGAGTCGAGCGGCGAACGCGCGCTGTTCGTTTTCGCGGCCAAGCCGGGCGACAGCTTCGCGATCCCGTTCACCACGCCGCGCGCCGAGAAGCTCTCGCTCCGCGTCGATGGGCTCGTCGCGCCCGACTACGGCACCTGGTCCATTTCCGTCGACGGCCGCGCGCTGCCGCCTTGGGAGGGCTACGCCGCCGACGTCGCCGCGCGAAAGGGCGAAGCCGTCACCGTCGACCTCGCGGCCGGCCTGCACACGCTGACGTTCCGCTGCACCGGCAAGCGCGCAGAGAGCCGCGGTTACCTCGGCGCCTTCGACGCGCTCGTCGGCACGCCCTGAATGCGCGGGATGCGCTGGTAGGCCGCGACCGCAGCGCGCTCGTCGGCGTCGAGCGCGAACGCCTGGCCGAGCAGGAGCTTCGGCTCGCCGGTCATCAGCTTCTTCGGCACGACCTCGGGCGCCTGCAGGTACCAGAGGTTTTTGCTCGGTCGGAAGCGGATCACGAGATACGCGCCCATCGTGAACGGGCCCGCCACCTCGCCGCGATAGCGGTGCCACACGCGGCCCGCGAGCGTCCGGGGCTCCTCCTCGCGCGGCAGCTCGCTGCCGCTCAGCCCGCTGCTCGACGAGTTGGCGAACGACACGCGCACCAGCGTCGCGAGGTCGCCCGCGAGGGGCTCGTCGGTCGCGAGCCACAGGGACACGACATACGGTCCGCTGCCGCCCGGCACCTGGGCGATGAGCGAGAAGGTGCGCTTGGCGTCGGCGACGGTGCCGACCGGCAGCGCGAGCCCGACCGGCGCGTCGGAGAGCACGAGCTGTCCGAGCGACGGCCCCTCGAGGTTGAGCGTGGTGCCGCTGTTCGAGTACCAGCGTCCGATCCCCGGCGAGCCGCCGTCGAACGTGGGATCGATGAGCAGGTTCTCGACGGCGGTGCCGCCGAACAGCGGCACCTGCCGGAGGGTGCGCACCGCGGGCTTCGCGACCGGCGCGGGCAGCTCGACGATCCCGGCGTCCGGCGCGGGATGCTGCTGCGGCTCGGCAGACGAGCCGCAACCCACGAGGCCCACGAGCGCGAGCAAGCGGCGGATCACAGCTCGCCCCCCTCGTCCGCCCCGCCCGCGAGCCACGCGTGCGCGGCCTCGACGAGCGTGTCGCGGTTCTTGATCGCGTCGCTCATGCGCTGCGCAGCGAGCACGTCGGGCCACACGCCCTTGCCGCTCTCCCACGACGCGCCGCCGAGTCCGCCGAAGGTGCCGGCGAAGAGCGAGTCCTGCATCTGCACGCTGCCCCCGCCCCACCCGACGAGGAACCCCGGCAGCCCGGCGACCGACCCATAGGCGCCGCTCGTCGGGCACGGCGCATACAGCTTGAGGTTGTCGCGGCCCTTCACGAGTCGCGCGAGGAAGTCGTTGGCGGAGACGTCGGCGGTGTTGAGGAACGCGACGCGCGCAGCTGCGCCCGGCGGCGACGCGTCCTTCGGCGCGAACGACTCCGCGAACCCGCACACGTACGAGCTCCCGGGGTTGTCGATGCACGGCTGCGCGGACTTGAGCAGCGCGGACGTCGTCGCGCCGTCCCACGAGCCGATCGGGAGCGACACGTTGGCGATCGGCTGCGACTTCGGGCGGAGGAGGTTCACCACCGTCTCGGCGTTGAAGCCGTAGCCGCCGTTGCCCTGACGGGTGTCGAAGAGGACCTTCTTCGGCGCCGGCGAGAACAGCGCCTCCATCGACGGCGACCACTTCTCGGCGCCGTAGGTGCCGTCGAAGTGGATCGCGAGCACGTCGCCGCGCACGAGCTGCCCGGACACGGTGTTCTCGCCGCGGACCCCCGGCGCGAACTTGTCGAGCGCGTATTGGAAGTGCACGTCGCACCAGAAGGCGCCCGGCAGCGGGCCGATCGAGCCGGTGCCCTTGATCTTCTCGTAGATGGGATCGCCGACCGGCACCGTGAGCTTCTTGCAGTCGGGCGCGCAGCGGGTGACTTCGATCGTCGCGGCGCGCTTCTCGAGCAGCCACGAGAGCCCTTGCGCGGACCAGCCGAGATCGGCCGCGGGATCGTTGGGCAGCGAGCCGGCGAGCCCCGTCCACACCCGCCTCACCCACTCGCGCGGCGGCTCGCCCTCGATCGCGGTGAGCGCGTCGCCGCGCTCGAGCACGACGCCGTTGGGCGGCGTCTTGTTGGCGCGAAAGACGATGTACCCGAGCGCGCCCTTCTCGCCGGGGCTCGCGAGCAGGTCGTGGCGGCCGGGGCCGAAGCACGCGCCGGTGGTCGCGGAGCTCCCGCCGTGCGCGATCGGGTAGAGCAGCGCGGCGCTCGGGCTGCCGAAGTGGGTGTGCTGATCGCGCAGCTGGTTGACGAGACGCTTGAGCGCCGAGAAGAACGGACGCGGCGCGGTGGCGTACCACGCGAGCTCGGGGCCGACACGCACCAGATCCTTCGCGTTGGCTGCGGCGTTGCGATCGCCCTGCACCCGCGTCGCAAGGTGGATCCACCGATTCACCAGCTCCTCGCGGTGCGCGCGGGGAGGCAGCGGTCCCCAGGACGCGTAGCCGGGGACGCAGTGGCCGTACTGGCAGTCGCCCTCGGCGCCGCACACCGCGTCCATCGTGGCCTGGGTGCACGCGACCGGCGCGACGCCGCTGCCGGAGACCGGCGCGATCTCGAGCGCGTCGATGGCGAAGCCGCTGCCCGCCGGCGCCCACGGCGAGGCCGCGAGGAGGACGCCCGAGAGCGGGACGTCCCAGATGCTCGCGTCGATGATCCCAGTGGTGTGTTCGACCCACCCATCGCTCGTCTCGCGGCCGGTGCGGAGCGCGACGACCTTCACGAAGTCCTCGCCGTACGGCTTCCTCACCGAGTAGCCGGCCGTCAGATAGGGCGTGGCGCCATACGCGCGCGCCCAGAACGTGAGCTCGAAGCGCTTACCGCCGCGGGCGACGATCTCGCTGCCGGGGATGAGCACGCCGGTGCTGGTCGCACCGACGCGAAGGGCGCCGCTGCCCTCGGGCGCGTCGGAGACAGCCTGGAACGAAGTCGGGCCCACGGGCAGCGTGACGAGCTGCGCCTCCCAGGGGTTACCCTTCCACGTCGTGGCGAGCGCGCCCCACTCCGCGAGCGCGGCCGGGTTGTCGAACGAGAGCATCTTGCCGCGCGCGCGCAGCTTGCCCTCGCCGTCGAGCTCCGCCGCAGCGACGGGGGCAGCGAACGCGAGGATCGCGACAGCGACGAGGAGCCTCACCGCTCCGAACGATATCAGTCGATCGAGACCTTCGTGCTCGTGGGCTTGGGCAGGCCCAACGGATGAGGCTGTCGGATGTACGCGGCGATCGCGGCGGCCTCGTCGGGGAGGACGGCGCGCGCAGCGACCGGGAACGCGAGCGACATCTTGGAGTCGGCCGGCGGGAGCAGGCTGACCGCGATGACCTCGGGGGCGGTCACCATGTAGCCGCCGCCCTTGCGGCCGAGCTTGAGGTTGAAGAACGCGGTGCTCGGGAGCTCCGCGTCGACCCGCGACTCGAACAGGATCCACGTGCGCTTGCCGAGCGTCTTCTGGTCCTTGCGCGCGAGGTCGTAGGCCTTGCCCTCGGGGTAGCCGCCGGTGGTGAGCGCGGCGCGGAAGACGAGCGGATCCTCTTCGAGGTCGATCGGGTCGCCCGCCGCATTGGAGCGCGAGACCCACACCCGCGCGACGAAGGGGCCCTTGCCGCCGAGGAACGAGCAGACGGAGATCATTCCACGCGATTTGACGTCGTCGCCCGAGGGGTCCTTGAAGACACCGACCGGAGCGGTGACCGACGCCGGCGCGAGGCTCAAGGTGCGCGAGGTGACCTGCGCCATCGCCGAGCCCGAGTCGAAGAACGTCGTGAAGTGGCCCCAGCCCGAGTCGCGGAAGCCGACGTCGAGGAGCAGGTTCTGGGGGGAGCCGGAGAGCAGCGGCCGGTGGATGATCGTGCGGACCGCGGGCTGCGGCGTGGGGTCCGGCGGCGTTTGGACCGGCGGCAGCTCGTTCGGTTGCTCCGGCTTCACGGACGAACCGCAGCCGACGAGCGCGAGCGTGAGCAGGGTGAATGCGAGGTTCTTCATGATCATTCCGCCTTCAGCCACGCGCGGGCAGCTTCCAAGATCGTGTCCCGGCCGGCGATGGCATCGGAGACCTTCTGCGCGACGACGACGTCGGGCTCGACGCCGTGCCCGCTCTCCCAGCGCGCCGCGGCGAAGTCGTCGTACTTCGCGGCGAAGCGGCTGTCCTGGTACTGAATGCTGCCGCCGCTCCAACCCGGTGCGAACGAGGAGAACGAGGTCACCGCGCCGAACGCTCCCGAGGTGGGGTGCGGAGCGAAGATCTTCATCGCCGTGCGGCCCTTGAGCAGGCGCGGCATGTAGTCGTTGGCGGAGACGTCGAGCGTGTTGATCCAGGCGATCTTCGATTTGGCGCCGGGCGGGGTGGCGAGCTCGGAGAAGAAGCCCCATGCGCCGAAGCAGGAGAAGGCGCCGGAGTACTCGCCGCCGACGCACTTCTCGTAGGTCTTGAAGAGCGTGGCGGGCGACGGCTCGTCGTAGGTGCCGTTGACCACGGTGATGAAGCCGATCTGCTCGTCGCGGCCGCGGAGCAGGTTGAGGAGGTGCTCGACGTTGTCGCCGGTGCCACCATTGCCCTGGCGGGTGTCCATCAGCACCTTGGCGGGCTTGGGGTCGAAGATGCCGCTCATCTTCGACTTCCACTCGGTGTCCCCGCTGAAGCCGTCGAAGTTGACGTTGACGATCCCGTCGACGGTGCGCGGCGTGACGATGTCCTCGTAGCCGGTGGTGGGGCGCGGATCGTAGTCGGCGACCGACTCCTTGAAGCGGGGCGAGCAGCCGAAGTACTTGATGTCCTCGCCGTAGCCGCCCTTGTCCGAGATGCGCGCGAAGATCTTCGACGCGACGTCGATCTTGATCTCGGTCTTGCTGTCGCCGGTGCAAGCGGTGGCCGAGGCGCAGCGGGTGAGCGTGATCGTGCTCGCGCGGGCGGTGATCGCCGCGGCGAGGATCTCCGCCTGCGTGGCCCAGTCGGCCTTGGGGTCGTTGGCAGACGTGCGGTTGAGGCCGGGGATCACCTCGTCGGCCCACTTCTTCGGGTCCATCCCGTCGATCGCGGTGAGCACGTCGCCCGGCTTGAGGACGACGCCGGTGAGCGGCGCGTCGCCCGCGTGGAACACGCCGAACCCGAGGCCGCCGCCGGTGAGATCCTTCTCGACGACGCCGAAGCACGCGTGGAGGGCGCCCGACCAGCCGTACTGCAGGGTGGGGCCGAAGGTGCTGTTGGCCGTGGTCGGCGAGCCCATCGAGGTGTGGTTGTCGCGGAGGCCGTTGACCAGGCGGTTGATGCCGCCGAAGAACTTGCGCGACGAGCGGGCGTACTGCGCGAGCTCGCGCGCCGCGGGGGTGAACGTCTTGCGACCGAACTCGCTCGACGCGCGATCCCCGATCAGCCGCGAGCCGAGGTGGCTCCAGCGCTCGGCGAACTCGGCGCGGTGCTCGCCGCTCGGCATCGCGCCCCAGGTGACCGACGACGGCACGCAGTGGCCGTACATGCAGTCGGCGTCCTCGCCGCAGGTCTTGTCGAGGTCTCCCTGGGTGCAGGTGGCGTTGGGCGTGAGCGCGCCGCTCGCCCGCTTGATCTCGAGCGCGTCGACGAGGAACGTCCCGCCGCGCGGCGGGAAGAAGGCGATCGCGCGGATCGGAATGCCCCACACCGAGCCGTCGATCGGGCCGGTGGTGTACTCGACCCAGCCGTCGCTCGTCTCGCGGCCGGTGCGCGTCGACGGCGAGATCGCGAAGTCGAGCGACGACTCCAGCCCCCACGCGCTCTTCGCGTAGGCGACCGAGAACGACGGGTTGGCGCCGTCGGCGCGGGCCCACATCGTGACCTCGACGCGCTGGCCGGCGAGCGTCTTGAACAGGGCCTCGTCCATGATCGCGAGCCCCGCCGACGCGGCCGCCGTGGCGCCGCCGATCTTCAGCGCGTGCTGCCCCTCGAGCGCGTCGGCCGACTCGGTGAACGCGAGCTGCGACGGGTCGGTGACCGCGGTGAGCTTGAGCGCCCCGCCACTCGACGAACGGATGACGTACGCCGAGGTCTTCATCAGCTCGTCGGCCGACTCGAAGCTCCACGATTTGATCGCTTCGGGCGCGAAGCGCAGCTGACCGGTCTTCGCGTCGAGGTCGGACGCCGCCGCGATCGTGGGGAACAACAGCAGAGCACCGGCGCACAGGCCAGCGCGCGTGACGTTCACGGGCATGGGCAGCCGATCTAGTCGATGGCAGAAAACCCACGAGCTTTTTCGGCCCCTGGTCCGCCCGCGTCGGAAGTGTGGGCGCGGCGATGGAAAGCGGAGCTGTGCGTCATTCACGGCCCGTGGGGAGGCTGCGTGCTATGCCTGCCGGCGGGATGGACATCCGCGCAAACCTCGCGATCGCCGTCGCACCGGCGCTCCTGCTTCTGTGGTTGTTCAAGAAGTGGGACGAGAAGCGGCCCGAGCCCCCGGGCGCGGTGCGCAACGTGGTGATCCTCGGCGCGGTCACGTGCTTCCCGGCGGCCGGCATCGAGCTCGCCATGAGCGCGGCGCTCGGCAAAGAGATCGTCGAGATGCAGGGGCAGTTCGTGAACGCCTTCCTCATCGCGGCGTTCACCGAGGAGCTGGTCAAGCTGGGCGTCGTCCTGTTGTTCCTGTGGCGCAAGCCGCACTTCGACGAGGTGATGGACGGCATCCTCTACACCGCGGCCGCGAGCCTCGGCTTCGCGCTCCTCGAGAACGTCCTCTACTCGGCCGGCAATCCGCTCACCGGCATGGTCCGCGCGTTCACCGCGGTGCCCCTCCACGCCACGTGCTCCGGCATCATGGGTTACTTCGTCGGCCGCGGAAAGATGTCGAAGGGCGCGGCGTTCCCCTGGGTGCTCGGCGGCTTCTTCGCGGCGGTCTTCATCCACGGCTTCTACGACTGGATCGTGTTCAGCGGCGCGGGCTTCGGGTTCTTCGATCCGCAGCCGCTCCTCGCGCTGCTCGGCGTCGTGGTGCTGGTCGGCATCTGCGCGCTCATCCTCCGCGCGATGGTCAAGCACGCACTCTCGATGGACGACGCGCTGCTCGGTCCCGCGTCGCGCCCGCTGCCCGGCCAGGCTCCGGTCGCGTGGGGAGCGCCCCCCGTGGCGTATCCGCAGCCCGGCTACGTCTCGCAGCCCGGCTATCCGCAGTACCCCCAACAGGGCTATCCGCAGCAGGGCTATCCGCAGCAGGGTTACCCGCAGCAGGGTTACCCGCAGCAGGGTTACCCGCAGCCCGGCTACGTCTCGCAGCCCGGCTACCCGCCGCAGCAGCAGGGGCAAGCTCCGCAATACCCGCCCACGCAGCCCGCAGCGCCGCAGCAGCCCTACCCCGGCTACCCGCCACCTCCCGGCTACAACCCGCAGGGCGGTCAGGGCAACGGGGGGTACGGTCAGTGATGAGCCCGCACAAGCAACACCAGGACGAAGAGCTCCCCGAGCTCCCGCCGCTCGAGGACGACGGCTCCCTGTTCGGGGGCGAGGACATCGATCTCGACGGCGACGAATCCAACGACCTCGACGACGCCACCGCCGAGGACGAGCCGCTCGAGCGCTTCGGCGCGTTCGTGGCGATCGCCGACAACGGCAGCCTCCTCGACTTCGCCGAGGGCAACGAGCAACTCATCCTCGACGAGGAGCACGAGCTGCTCGCCGGCGCCGAGATCGGCCTCCTCGAGGACAGCGACGAGGGCGACGGGCGCGATGCGAGCGCCGACGAGAACGGCCTCTTCGAGGAAGAGGGCAGCGACACCGACGACGGCGGCGCCGAGGGCACCGGCGAGGATCCCGCGCATGCGCTCGAGGAGGTCGAGGAGCGCGGCGCCAAGGGCGACGCCATGGACGACGAGGGCATCGACGACGACGCCCGCTTCGAGGACGGCGGCGCCGCGCGTGCCCGCGAGCGTCTCGAGCGCGAGCCGTGGCCGTCGCGCGCCGACGTGGCCTGGACGATCACCCGCTCCGACGCCGCGCACGTCGATTCCGGCGTCACGACCGAGGGCGAGCTGGTCGTCGCCACCCGCGAGGGAATGCTGATCGTCTCGACCGACGGCGGCGTCACCTTCGTCCGTGTCCCCGGGTGCACGGGCGTCACCGCCGCCACGATCCACCAAGCGCAGATCGTCGCCGCGCTCCACGACGCCACCCGCGACGCCTCGGCGATCGTGAGCGTACGCACCGGCGAGTCGCTCGTGGCCGAGCTCGTCGCCGACTTCATCGCAGACGACGTCGACGAGGACGTACGCGTCGAGGCCCTCGCGGTCCGCGTGCGCGGCAGCGCGATCGAGGTGCTCGCGCGGGGTCCGTTCGGCGTCCTCGTGCTATCGCCGCGAGGCCGCGGATGAAGCTCGCGCCGGTCGCCGCAGCGGTGATCGCCTTGGGGTTGTGGGCAGGCGTCGCGTCGGCGAACGGTCGCTTCCCGTTCGCCAACCAGCTCGTGGTCGACCCGAGCGACGGCAAGCACATCGTGCTGCGCACCACCTATGGCGTCCTCCAGACGTTCGACGCCGGCGCCAACTGGAACTGGCTGTGCGAGACCTCCGTCGGCTACGGCGGCAAATTCGATCCCGCCATCGGCGTCACCAAGACCGGCCGCATCCTCGTCGGCTTGTTCGACGGCATGGCGAGCAGCACCGATCGCGGCTGCAACTTCACCAAGGTCGGCGAGAGCATCTTCACCAAGCAGTACATGATCGATCTGGTCGTCGAGCAGAAGGACCCGGCGCGCGTCGTCGCGATCACGTCCACCGGCCTCGGCGACGCCGGCTTCCACGTCGCGCTCGGCGAGTCGCTCGACGGCGGCCAGACGTGGAAGCAGGCCGGCGCCGATCTACCCAAGGACTTCAACAGCGAGACGGTCGAGGTCGCGCCGTCGCGGAGCGAGCGCATCTACGCGAGCGGCATCGTCGGCACGCCCCGCACCGGCGTGATTCAAAAGAGCGACGACCGCGGCGCGACGTGGGAGCGGCTGCCGATCGAGCTCGGCAAGGACGGCCTCGCGCCCTACCTCGCGGCGGTCGATCCGAACAACCCGGACGTGGTGTGGGCGCGCATCGACGGCGACGCCGCCCTGATGGCGCCCGATCGCCTGATGGTCTCGCGCGACGGCGCCAAGACCTGGACCGAGGTCGGCCGCACCACGGCCGACATGCTCGGCTTCGCGCTCTCGCCCGATGGCTCGAAGGTCGCGTTCGGTGGCCCGCTCGACGGCGTGTGGATCGCGAGCACCACGGACCCGAAGCCCACGCGCGTGTCCTCGATCGGAGCGCGCTGCCTCACCTGGACGCCGGCCGGCTTGTACGTGTGCGCGACCGAGTACCCCGACGGCTTCACGGTCGGCCTGTCGACCGACGAGGGCAAGAGCTTCACCCCCATGTACAAGCTCGCGAACCTCTCGCCCCTCGAGTGCGCGGCGACCACCACCACGGGATCGCTGTGCGCGAAGGAGTGGCCGGCCGTGCAGGCGACGATCGGCGCCGTGCCGATCGAGGAGACGGGCCCGCAGCCGGTCGACAGCGGCGCGAAGAAGCCGACGACGCCCCCGAACGACACGTCGTGCGGTTGCTCGCTGCCCGGGAGGACCTCGGGCTCGTTCGCCGCGCTCGCGCTCGCGCTTGCCGCATTTTTGCGTGTGGCGCGTCGTCGCTGTTGACCTGACGCAAGATGCGGAGTCTCATCGCTGGATGACTCCGATCTCCCGCATCGCACTCGTCCTCGGCGCAATCTCCGGTGTAGCTGCTCTCGGGGTTGCGTGCGCAAACACCGACGCGCCGTCGCGCGAGCGCCTCGGCAAGACGCAGCAGGCGATCGACACCGGCGTCGACGGCGGCCCGACGCTCGCGTTGCTCAACGAGATCAAGGTGAATCCCCCGACCGCGGACGGGAACGCCGAGTTCATCGAGCTGAAGGGCACGCCCGGCGCGCCGCTCACGGGGTTCTACCTGGTGGCGTTCGAGGGCGACTCCGGCGGAGCCGCCGGCCCCGGCGTCGCAGACTACGTCCTGAACCTCGGGACCGCGTGCGGTGGGGCGGCGACGCCCTGCACGTTCGGCGCGAACGGGTTGCTGACGGTGACCGCCGACGGCGCGGGCATCCCGACGATCGCGGCGCCGACGAGGCACGTGCGCGACATGAACCTGAACGGCGGCGGGCTCGAGAACGGCACCACCACCCTGATGCTCATCTACAGCCCCACGACCGCGATCGCGCAGGGCACCGACTACGACACCGGCGCGACGCCGGGCACGCTCAACCTGCTGCCGGCCACCGCGCAGATCGCGGATTCGATCGGCTGGTCCGATGGCGGTGGGAGCGACGTGATCTACGGCCCCGCCTCGATCCCCACGACGGTGAACCCCGACGCGGTGGTGCGCTTCGCCGACGACGACACGCCCCAGTCGAGCGCCGCGTGGTACGGCGGTCCGCTCACGGGCGCGGTCGACACCACGGCGTTCTCCGCGACCGGTCGCACCGCCAACTTCCCCACCGGCGGAGCGCTGACCCCCGGCGCCACGAACATCGGCACGAAGGGAACCGATGCGGGCGCCGACGCAGCGCCGGACGCCGCCGATGCAGCCGACGCCGACGCCGCCGCCGATGTAGCCGACGCCGCTGCCGACGCCCCCGCGGACACCGTGGTGGTGGTGATGGATACGGACGTCGACGCAGGCGCCGACACCGCGCCGGCCGACACCGGCGCGGCGGCGGACAGCGGCGCCGACACCGAGCCGGTCGACACCGGCACCGCGCCGACCGACACCGGTACCGCGCCGACCGATACCGGCACCGCGCCGACCGATACCGGCACCGCGCCGACCGATACCGGCACCGCCGACGACACCGGCACCGCCGACGACACCGGCACCGCCGACGACACCGGTTCCACCACTGCGGACACCGGTTCGACGCTCGCCGACACCGGCGAGGAGCCGGTCGCGACAACGGCCGACGACAGCGGCTGCGGCTGCGAGACCCCGCGCAGCACGTCGTCGAGCACCGCCGCCTTCAGCGCGCTCGCGCTCGGGCTCGTCCTCGCAGCACGTCGTCGTCGCAAGCACTGAGGAACCTCGTCTGCATTGACGGGACGCTTCATGCGCATTGAACTGTGCGCATGAAGCGTCTTTCTCATTTCGCCCTTCTTCTTGGTCTCGTCGGCGGAGCTTCTGCGCTCGCCTCGGCCTGTGGCGACGCGCGCGCTCCGCAGGAGAAGCTGGGTAGGACGACGCTCGCGCTGGATACGGGCGTCGACGGCGGGGCGTCGTTGGCGCTCATCAACGAGCTGAAGATCGATGCCAACGGGTCGCCGGGCGACGGTCCCCAGGAGTACATCGAGCTGCGTGGCACGCCCGGCGGACTGCTCACGGGGTTCTATTTCGTCTCCATGGAGGGCGAGTCTGGCACCGGCGCCGGCACTGCGGACATGGTCGTCAACCTCGGCACGGCGTGCGGCGGTCCCTGTGCGTTCGGCTCGAACGGTCTATTGGTCATCAAGGCAGCCGCGGGTGGGGCAACGCCCCCCGCGGCGACGACGACCGTCACTGACACCCAGCTCGATCCGACGGCCGGCGGTCTCGAGAACGGCAGCAACTCGTGGCTGCTCGTCTTCAGCCCTACGAACCCCGTCGTCGAGGGCACGGACTACGACACGGGCTCGGGCCTCGCACTTCCGGTCGGAGCGATCGTCGTCGACGCGGTCGGAATGAAGGAAGCGACAGGCGACACCGTATACGGCGGCGTCGAGCTCACTCCCGGAAGCCAGCTGATGGGGTACACGCGCTTCCCCGACGACGACACGCCGCTCTCGGCTGGCGCGTGGTATGCGGGTCGCCTCACCGGAACCCCGAGTGACGTCACGTACTCGACGGTCTCGACCGAGGTGACGTCGAACTATCCCGCCGGCGCCGCGCTCACCCCAGGCGCGCCCAACGTGGGCACGAAGGGAACGGATGGCGGCATCGTCCCCGAGAGTGGTCTGCCAGACGTCGTCGTGATGCCGGACACCGCTCTCCCAGATGTCGCGTCCGAGGTCGCGATGGACGCGGTGACACCCCCGGTCGACGCACCGGTCGACACCGGCGCTGCGACCGACACCGGTGCTGCTGCCGACACAGGCACCGCGCCTACGGACACCGGCACCTCGCCGACGGATACCGGCACCGCCCCCGTGGACACCGGCACCGGCCCCGAGGACACCGGCAGCGAGCCGCAGGACACGGGCTTCGTGGTCCGCGACACGGGTACGGCCGACACCGGCAGCGAAATCGCGCCCGCCGACACTGCCGCGGACGAGGGTTGCAGCTGCACCACGCCGAAGTCGTCGTCGTCGGACGGTGCGATGCTCGCAGTCGCCGCGTTCGGTCTCGCCGTGGCCGCACGTCGTCGTCGTCGCTAGACCACAGACAGGCAAACGAGCGCGACCCGTGGGGCCGCGCTCGTTCCACTTTTGGCGTTCGCGAGGGCTACCAATTCACCAGCGTGGCAGTCGTGCGCAAGACCTTCGTGCCGTCACCAAGCTGCCCCGCCGAGTTGTCGCCCCAACAGCGCACTCGATCGTCAACCCCGATGGCGCAGGCGTGGCCAAATCCGACTGCAACGGCTTTCGTTGTGCCTGCCCCGCTGACCCCCGTCGGGGCGCGTCGATCAGACACCGTCCCGTCGCCGATTTGCCCCGAGCCATTCGCACCCCAACACCAGAGGGAATCATCGGTGCGAATCGCGCATGTGGTTGCCCATCCAACCGCTACGGTCTTGGCGCCCGCCATCATTCCCGTCACCAGCGTGGGAAGCGAACGATTCACGATCGTGCTGTCTCCGAGTTGCCCGCGGTCGTTGAGGCCCCAACACCGGGGTGACCCATCGGTGTCGAGCGCGCAGGTGTAGTTGTAACCAGCAGCTACTGACTTGAACGTGAAACCACCGCTCACCGGGGTCGGGCTGATCCGGTTCGTCATCGTACCGTCGCCGAGTTCACCCTTTCCGTTGGTACCCAAGCAGTGAATTGCCCCGGAGGTGAGAAGGGCGCACAAGTGACCTTCTCCATTGCTGACGGCGGACGTCGGTCCGAACGCGCCGGGCGAGGTCGGCTTCTGGTATAGGCCGATCCCCGAGTTTCCCCAGCAAAGCACACTGCCGGAATTCGCCACACCGCATGTCGCCCATTCGGAGCCCCCCCTAGAGAGGTTCGCGAGGCTAGTCGCGGGGATTTGGTGCGGGAGCAGGCTGAAGTAGTCGATGAGGGGATCGCCGAGCTGGTTCTCCGTGTTGTCGCCCCAGCACCACACGGTACCGTCATCCTTGCGGGCACAGGTCGATAGGTTGCCAGGGGTGACGGTCGACGCTCCCGCGAAACCGGCGACCAGAGTCGGTACGGTTCGGTCCGTCTTCGTGCCGTCACCGATCGCGCCGAGAGTGTTGCTGCCCCAACAACGGACCGTCTTGTCCGACAGCACAGCGCACGATGTCCCGACTCCCGCAGCAACCTGGATGGGACGAAGACAGCCGCTCGCAGCCGAGCAGCCTATCGCGCAAGTCGTCACCGCCTCCTTCGAGCCCACCGCGTCGCACTCGTGAAAATCCTTCCCGACGCACGACTTCGCCGAGGGCGTGCACACCGTCGGCGTCGTATCGGCGACACTCGTGTCCGGCGGTGGCGTCGTATCCGGCGGCGGCGTCGTATCCACCGCCGAGTCGACGGCCGTGTCCGGTAACGGCATCGCAGTGTCCATCGTTGCGTCGGCTGGCGCGTCCGGAGAGACGAACGTGTCAGACGCGTCCGCATCGGGCGGCGCGAGGCCGGTGTCGGACTGCGCGTCTGCCGGCGCGGACTCCGTCCCGAACGAGTCAGGATCGCCCGAGTCGACACCCTCGATCGTCTCGGCCGACGTCGAATCGGCGGACGACTCTTCGGCGTCGGCGCAGGCCGCCGGATCCGCCGCGCAGCGGCCGGCGAGCTCGCCCGTGCCGCAGCCCATCGTCGCGAAGACCAACACACCTACCACCGCGCGCATCAGAACCTCCCTACGAGCTGAAACCCGGTGCCGCTCATCTGCACGCGGACCGACGCCGTCTGCTTTGTCGTCGGTCGGCTCAGATCGATCGCGAGACCGACGCCGATCGCGACCACGCCGAGGCCTGCCGACACCACGGACACGGTTTGCCACGTTCGTATGCTCGCCGCACCCGCGGCCTCTTCGTCACAGTCGAAGGAGAGTTGCTCCTTGCACCGCTCGTCGACGCGGCGAGCCGCGGAGGTCGAAAGCAAGTACGCGCCACTGGCGGCGAGCAGCGCGACGCCGCCCCCGACGTAGAACGGCAGACCGGTGATACGCGACGGCGGGGCCTGTGCGACCACGGGCAGCGGCGCGGGCTTCGGCGACGGCGCGGAGACCGCGGCCGGCGCGTCAACATGCACGGCCGTGGTGCTGCTCTCCGCGAGCTCGAGCTTGCGCTCGAAGACAACCGCGTCTCCGCGGGTGGCGACTATGGAATGAGGCCCAGGGTCGGCGCGCAAGTCCCCGGCGACCACGACCTTGTCGTCGAGCCGGATCTCGACGCCGGGCCCGCTGACGGAGAGGCGAACGATCGGGATCCGCGGAACGAGATCGCTCAGCGCCGCGGCCGCGGTGTCCACGGTCGCCGGGTCCGACTTCGGATCCCTGCGGAGGGCCTCGTACTCGTCTCGCGCGGCGAGGAAGCGATGCAGCTTCTCCTTGCAGCCGGCGATGTGCAGACGCGTGTTTACATCCCGCTTTTCGGCAGGGATCGACTCGAACTCCGCGAGCGCGTCGGTAAGCTGGCCCTTGTTCTCGAGCTTCACGCCCTTGGAGTAAGTGGCTTGAAAGCCGGCGGGCTGCGCACCCGAGGAACCCGTCACGAGAAAGCCGGCGAGGAGGATTGGGAAGCGCACGCCCCCCCATCGACCGGACCTCGCCGCCGGTTGCGTGCTCTCCGCTACCACCCGCACTGCTCCCCCTTGTTCTGCTCCTGCAGCCACTTCATCAGCGGCGCGAAGTAGTCGAGGATCGCCGTCGCGTCGGCCTTGTCCTGGCCGGTGAGCGCCTTCATCGCGACCGGCCATGGCTCCTTGGCGCCCATCTGCAGCACCGCGCGGAGCTTGTCGCCGGCGGCCTTGCTGTTGGCGATCGAGCAGGTGTGCAGCGGGCCCTGGTGGCCCGCCGCCGCGCAGAGCGCCTTGTGGAACTGGAACTGGTAGATGTGCGCGAGGAAGTAGCGCGTGTAGCTCACGTTGGCCGGCACGTGGAACTTCGCGCCGGGATCGAAGTCGTCCTCGCTGCGCTTCACCGGCGCCGCCACGCCCTGGTACTTCTCGCGCAGCTTCCACCACGCGGCGTTGTACTGCCCGGGCTCGGTCTTGCCGGCGAACACGTCCCAACGCCATTGGTCGATCAGCTTGCCGAACGGCAGGAACGCGACCTTCTGCAGCGCCATCTTCATGAGCACGTTGATCTCGCCCTTGGGATCGTTCGGCACCTTGTCGATGAGGCCGAGTCCCTTGAGGTACGTGGGCGTGACCGAGAGCGCGAGGGTGTCGCCGATGCCCTCGTGGAAGCCCTTGTTGGCGCCGTCCTGCAGGAGCATCGGCAGCCGGTGATAGTAGTGGAAGTAATAGACGTGCCCGAGCTCGTGGTGCGCGACGAGCAGGTCTTCTTCGTTGACCTCGACGCACATCTTGATGCGCAGATCGTTGGCGTACTCGACGTCCCACGCGCTCGCGTGACACACGACCTCACGGTCCTTCGGCTTCACGAAGAGCGAGCGCTCCCAGAACGACTTGGGCAGCGGGTCGAGACCGATGCCGACGAAGAAGTCCTCGGCGGTCTTCACCACCTTCTTCTCGTCCCACTTCTTGGCCTTCATCTTGGCGGTCACGTCGAGCGACACCGAGCCCTTGTGCGGCTCGAGGACGTCCCAGATGTTCGCCCAGTCCTGCGCCCACATGTTGCCGAGCAGGTGCGCGGGGATCTTCTTGTCGTCGCCGAGCTTGTACTTCTTCTTCAGCTTCGCGCGCGCGTAGCAGTGGAGCTGCTCGTAGAGCGGCTTCACCTCGCTCCACAGGCGCTCGGCGTCCTTCTCGAACGCGTCGGGCGTCATGTCGTAGCCCGAGTTCCACAGCTTCCCGAGGTCGCCGTAGCCGATCTCCTTGGCGCCCTTGTTGCCGAGGGTGACCAGGCGGTTGTACATCGGGCGCATCGCGCGCGCGGTGCCGTGCCAGCCCGTCCACGCTTCCTGCAGCACCGCTTCGTCGCGCGACTTGCTGATGATCTGCGAGAGCTCCTCGAGGTTGAGGCACTTCTCGCCCTTCTTGAGGAACTTGCCGAGCTTCGTCGCGCCCTCGGGGCAGTACTTGTTGGCGCCGTACATCGACTCGAGCTCGACGGAGATCTTCGCGAGCTCACCGCGTTCGGCCGCGTCGCTCGGCGCGGGGAGCGAGGTTGCGTGCTTGAGGAGCTCGAGCTGGCGCCGCACCTCAGCGGGGATGCCCTCGACGCCGTCGAACTTCGCGGCCTCGGGGATGACCTTGGCGAGGTAGGCCATGTTCGCCTCCTCGGCCTCGGACGACAGCGCGTTGGTGTCGTAGGTGATGAAGTTCTTGTTCACCCACGAGGCGCGCGAGCCCCACACCCACAGCCGCCGCAGCTCCTTGTCGACCTCGCCGATGAAGCGGATCGCGTCCGCCGCGGCCGGCTTCGACGGCGCGGCGACCGAGCTCGCGACCGAGGGCGTCGGCGCCGGGGGCAGCGGCGCCGGCACGGCGGGGCACTGCTTCTGGGCGGATTCGCCACCGCACGCGAGCATCGTGACCGTGAAGAGCGAGACGAGGAGGCGGGGGCGCATGCCGCCCGGACTACCACGGCTACTTCAACTCGTGCAGCCCGAGGTACGTGAGGACGTCCGCGAGCTGCTCGTCGCTCAGAACCTGCTTGGAGAACGGGGGCATCACCCCGGGGAACCCGAGGTAGCTGCCGTGGCGAGCCTTCTCGACCACGACCTGCCGCACGATCGAGCCGCCCTCCTTGCCGTGCTCCTCGAGCGTCTCCCGCGGCACCACCGACGCCGGGCCGAGCACGCCCTCGCCGGTGTTGGCGGCGCCGTGGCACCCCTTGCACGCGGCGTCCCACGTGGCGCGTCCCCTCCCCGCGTCGCCGCGCGGGAGATCGGTGATGCGATACACCGTCTCGAACGGCCAAGCGTCGCGCGGCCCCTGCTCGCCGATCGATTGCAGGTACGCCCACAGATCGACCCACTTCTTGGCCGCCGGATCGAGCGGCTCGGCGCGCATGAACTTGGTGGCGCACTCGTTGACCGCCTCGTTGAGCGTGGTGAACCGGCCGCCCCAGAACGACGGACGCCGCGCCGCACCGGCGAGCGGCGCGCCGGGCAGGAGCCGCCCTCGCGCGTCGGCGATCGCGTGACAGGTGGTGCAGGCGTAGGCGTTGAACTTCGACTCGGCGAACCCCGGGTCGGACACCAGGCGCTCGCCGCGCTGCACCGCGGTCGTCGTCACCTCGCCGGGATCCGAGGCGCATGCGAGCAGGGTCACGCACAGGAGCGCGCGCTTCACAGAGCGGCTCCGACCGGGAACGCGAGCACGTCCGGGTAGGCGCCGACGTCGAACGAGCGGAGCGTCTCGAGCGTGCTCGGATCGAGCTCGAGCACCTTGCCGGCGCCGACGTGATCGCCCTCGCACACGAGGAAGAACCGCGCCCCATGCCGCGCGACCTGGTGCGGCTTCACGCACTCGGTGCCGGTGAACGAGCGGGTCTTCTCGACCGCGAGCGCGGCGTCGACGAGCACCAGCTTGTCCGGCTGCTGCACCGGCACGAGGTGTTTGCCCTCGGCGGTGCGCGCCGAGCCGAACACCGCGCCGTCGAGGGGGGTGCGATGGGTGGTCTTGCGCGTGGCGAGGTCGATCGCGCGGATGGCTTTGCCCTCGGTCTCGGCGACGATCAGCGCCCCGTCCGCGAGACCGACGAAGTAGGGGCCGAACGTGATATCCGGCGGCGTGGCGGGCGCGGCGCCGAGCGGGATGAGCTCGCTCCTGGCCGAGGCGACGTCGACCACGCCGATCGCGTCCTCGCCGTAACACGCGAGGTAGAGCGTCTTGTCGTCCGGCGAGAGCGTCATGCCGTGGCTCGCGACGCACGGCGCGGGGGACGCCACGCGGGTCATGGTGGCGGTGTCGACGATGACGATCGGCGCGCGCAGCTCGGCGAGGGGCTTCTTGGCCTTGAGCCCCTCGACCACGCGCGCGAGGTCGAAGTGACTGACGATCGCCCTCTTGCCGTCGCGGGTGAGCGCGATCTCGCCGGGGTTGTTCTCGATCGTCAGCGTGGCGACCCGCGAGAGATCCCGCGCGCGGAGCTTGAGCAGCACACCGGGGATCTGCGAGGCGCCGTGGTCTGCGTGCGGGCCGGTGCCCGCGCCCTCGCGCGGGAACGCGAGCGGGGTGTAGATGAACTCGCCGGCGGGGTCGACGACGGCGTGGTGCGGGCCGTCGACGGCGAGCGGATCGAGATCGATCGGCCGCGTGGCGACGACGAGGTTCTTCTGCAAATCGATCAGCGTGATCGTGTCCGAGAGGTTGTTGGTGACGACGGCCAGCGCCCCCTTGGGAACGTCGAACTGCGGCCTCGACTCCACCCACGCGTCGCCGGTGTACGGCAGGTCGTTGCGGGCCGGCTCGGGCGACGCGCACGCGGAGAGGAGCAGCGCGAGGGCGGCCCGACGCATCACTCCACCGTGATCGGCAGCGGATCGGCCGACGTCGCGCGGGTGCCGGTCGCGATCACATTGCGCGTGAAGCGAACGCCGGTGAGCGTGACCACGAACGAGCCGCCCGCGCGAACCCTGTCCCAGGTGGCCGCCGCCGGCGCGTATTCGAGGTTGGTGGTCATCGCGCGGTGGAGTTCCTTGCCGGCCTTGTCGCGGAACGTGAGGACGAACGCGTCGCCGGTGGTGTCGCCGTGCGCCCATGCCTCCCCGATCAGCCACTGACCAAGCGTCTTGCGGCGCGCCAGGGTTCCT
The DNA here is from genome assembly GCA_022843175.1 of Deltaproteobacteria bacterium. Taxonomy (GTDB): domain Bacteria; phylum Myxococcota_A; class Polyangia; order Polyangiales; family JADJMO01; genus JALHOE01. The sequence continues at coordinate 18,246 of JALHOE010000048.1, read as the reverse complement.
TTTGTCCAGGTGAACCGCGGCGGCGGCGCCGGCGGGAGCTTGGTGCCGGCGAGCGTCCACGCCGGCGCCCTGGCCGGGTCGACGACCACCTGCCCGCGCGACTCGGCCTCGAGGAAGGCGCGGCAGGCTTCGTCGGTGACGTTGGTGCGCTCGATGGCGCCCCCGTCGCTGCACGCGTCGCTGACCGTGGCGGGGTGGTCGTCGTCGTCGCTACAGCCGGCGGAAAGCAGCGCGATCAGCGCCAGGGAAGCAGCCCGCATGGGCGTTCGTTATGGAGCTATCGCGCCGCGGGCGCAATGCAATGGTAGCCTCCTCTGCCGTGCGGTCCTCGCTCCTCGTCACGGTCGTGCTCGTCTCCGTCGCCGGCCCCGCCTCGGCGTTTGTTCCGCCCAACAAACGCATCGAGCCGCCACGCGGCGACATGGCGTTCATCCCGACCACGTCGTTCAAGTTCCTCAAAGAGGCGAAGTACAACAACCCGAACGGCTTGCCGGGCATGGTGTACGGAGATCCGAACGGTTTCGCCGTCACGGTCAACGCGTTCTACATCGATCGCACCGAAGTGACCGCCGGCGCGTACGCCCAGTGCGTGCAGGCCGGCGCCTGCCCCGCGCTCGACCAGGGCGACACCTTCTCGCCCAAGTACACGATGGTCTGCACCTACGGAAAGCAGGGGCTCGAGCGCCACCCGCTCAACTGCGTGACGCACGACGAGGCGATGAAGTACTGCGCCTTCGCCGGCAAGCGCCTCCCCTCCGAAGCGGAGTGGGAGCTCGCCGCGCGCGGCACCGCGGGCCGCCCGTTCCCCTGGGGGGACGTCTCCCCCGAGCCACGTCATATCAACGGCGCCGACGCGAGCCTCGTCGCGGCGGGCAACACCAAGTTCAACCCGCCCGAGACGTTCACCTCGATGTGGACCGGCCAGAACGACGACGACGGCTGGCCGTTCACCGCGCCCGTCGGCAGCTACCCCGAGGGCGCGAGCCCCTACGGCGTGCTCGACCTCTCCGGCAACGTCGAGGAGTGGCTCGCCGACAACTGGTGGGAAATCTCCGCGAGCGGCCCGCCGATGAGCAAGCCACCGCCGGTGGGCGCCGGCGGCGAATACGTCGTGCGGGGCGGCGCGTGGGACCTCAACGGCCCCGACAACTTCACGGCCACGCACCGCACCCCGTCCAACTCCACCACCCGCGCGGCGTGGCTAGGCTTTCGCTGCGCCCGCGATGCGTGAGATGAGCTCTGGCTTCACGACCTTGCCGATCGCGTTGCGCGGCAGCTCGGCGCACAGCACGAAGTCCTTGGGGATCTTGTAGGGCGCGAGCCGCTCGCGCAGAAACGCGCGGAGCGCGTCGAGATCGAGGGGCGCGCGCGCCACGATCGCCGCCGTGACCCGATCTCCCCACTCGACGTCGGGGATGCCGACCACCGCCACCTCCTCGACCCGTGGGTGCTCGCGGATCGCGGCCTCGATCTCTAGCGCCGACAGCTTGTACCCGCCGCTCTTGAGCACATCGACCGAGATGCGCCCGTGCACGAACAGCTCGCCGCGCTCGTTGAGCGAGCCGCTGTCGCCGGTGCGAAACCAGCCCTCGATCGGCGAATCGCCGTCGTAGCCCGGGAATACGCCCGGGCCGCGGACCTGGATCTCGTCGTCGACGATCCGCACCTCCATGCCCGCTACGGCGCGGCCGCAGTTGCCCGGCTCGCGCCGATCGAGCGGCTGGGTGGTCACCACGCCGGTCTCGGTCATGCCGAAGCGCTCGAGCGGGCGCTGCCCCGACATCTCCTCGAAGCGATCGGAGACCACTCGCGGCAGGCCCGCCGAGCCGTTCGTCACGAGGCGCAGGCGCCGCAACGCGGGGTGCGCCGGCATGCGCGCGATCGTCGTCGGCACCGCCATCCACACCGAGCGCTCGCGGATCGCGCCGAGCACGGCCGCGGGCTCGAAGCGCGGGAGCAGCTCCACGCACGCGCCGGCAGCGAGCGCGGTGAACAACGCAGTCCCCAGCCCATGAAGGTGATGGAGCGGCAGCGCGTGGATGAGGTGGTCGTCCGCCGACCACTGCCAGGCTTGGTGGAGGACGAGCGCGTGGGCGAGCAGGTTCTCATGGGTGAGCCGCGCGCCCTTCGGCGCCGCCGTCGTGCCGCTCGTGAAGAGGATGAGCGCGTCGCTCGCGGCATCGGGCAAGGGCCGCGGGGCGCCCTCTCTCAGCTCGCTCAGCACGCCGTCGACGCCGGCTCGAAGACAGGCCGCGGCGCGCTCGCGCTCCGGGCTCGCCCTGGAGAGCACGACGGCCGTCGCGCCCGACCACATCACCGCGAGCACCGCGACGACGAACTCGCGCGTCGGCTCCGCGAGCACGGCGATGCGCCGCCCACGGAGCGTCGAGGCGACGCGCGACGCGCGGTCGAGGAGCTCCGAGAGCGTGACCTCGCCGCGCGCGTCGAGGATCGATCCGCCGGGTGCTCGCAGCAGCGCGCCGAGCAGCCCCGCGTCGGTCACTCCTCGGCCTGGCCGCCGATCTGGAACTCGTCGAGGAGCGCGTTGGCCTTGTCGGCGTCGATGCCGAGCGCCTCGGCGAACGAGTTGAGCATGTCGTTCTCTTCGTCGGCGATCTCGTTGTCCGCGAAGGCGACGGCCGCGGCCAGCGCGAACGCGGCGTCGGCCGTGCCCTCGTCGCCGTGCAGCTGGTGGGCGACCGCCTTGATGCGCGCCTCGAGGCCGTCCTTGGCCAGGCGGAGCTCGGCGCCCTCCATCATCTTCTGGATGTGCACCGAGCGGACGTTGCCGTCCGACAGCTCACGGATCGCGCCGCGGAGCGTGTCGGCCTCGGCCGCGTCGAGCTTCCCGTCGGCCTTGGCCATGAGGTACATCGCCTCGCAGATCGCGTCGAAGCGAAGCAGCACGTCGGCGGGGACATCGGTCTGCTTGAGCGCCGAGAGATCGGTCGCGAACAAAGAGGGGCGCTCGCCGCGCTCCTTGAGGCGATCCCGCAGCTTCGCGATCGTTTCGGTCTGGAGGTTGAGCATGCGCCCTTGGTACCGAAACGGCGCGCGGGCCGCCATCGTTCCCGAGGCCCCCGGCTCCCGTGCCCCCGGTTCCGGTGATGGTGCATCCGTGCGTCGGCGACGGCCCCGGAGATGTTTAGCACACTAAACATCTTGCACTATAGGGTTTCGGCGGCCCAGACTTCGCGCCGATGCGCTCCCTCGGCCTCGCCTCCCTGTTCCTCTTGGTCGCCTGCTCCTCCGCGGAGAAGGACGCCGGTCCCTCGACGCTCAAGCCCGACAGCGGGGTGGCGACGACCGACGACGGCGTCCCCGTCACGGACACGGGCGAACCGACCGACGGCGGGTTCAGCGTGGGAGACGTCGGAATGACCGAGGTCACGACCGGCGGATGTGTGGGCTCGGACCCCGACTGCGACGGCGACGGTTACAAGCAGTCGGAGGACTGCAACGACAAGGACGGGACGATCAACCCCGAGGCCTACGACTTCGAGGGCGACGGCGTCGACAACGACTGCGACGGCACCGTCGACAACCCGGTGAAGAGCTGTGACTCGGCGCCCACCGCAGACCTCAAGCACTTCGCGCGCGCCGCCGACCTCTGCGCGCAGCGGTCGGTGAGTAAGAAGTACGGCGGCGTCTACGACCCGATCTTCAAGGTGGAGTTCGGCAAGGTGAGCTCCGGCTTCGGCTCGTCGACGACGCGAGAGAGCAACACCAAGGTCATCCCGCAGTTCGGCGACAACAAGCCGCGCAACGGCGCCTCGCTGTTCGGCATGCAGTCCGGCCCGCTCCTCGCCGACAAGCCCCGCGAGTCCAAGGCGCAGGACGGGCTGCCGGTGCAGAACGCGTGCGCGGCGATCCCGCTCAACGCCGACGACTGCAAGTCGCTGACGAACGGCACCTCACCCCTCCCCGGCTTCGGCAACGCCACGGTCGCCGACTACCAGGAGGTGCGGATGTCGATCCGCGTCCCGTCGAACGCCAAGGCGATGAGCTTCGACTTCCAGTTCTTCTCCACCGAGTTCAACGAGTACTGGAACAGCCCGTTCAACGACGCGTTCTTCGTGCTCGTCACCAGCAAGAAGGTGAAGAGCGCCAACGTCGCGCGCGACAGCAAGGGGCTCGCGCTCACGGTGAACAGCGGCTTCTTCCAGCTGTGCCCCAGGGCGCCGGGGCCGAGCGGCCTCGCCAAGCCCGACGCGCTCAAGAACTGCGTCGGCGTCGACGGCGACGCCACCAAGAGCATCCTCGGCACGCTCAAGGGTACCTACTTCGACGGCGCCGGCATCGGCTCGATGGACGACACCGTCACGTCGGGCAGCAACAAGTACATCTACGGCGGCGGCAGCGGGTGGCTCACCACCAAGTTCGAGGTCGAGCCGGGAGAGAGCATGGTGGTGCGCTTCATCGTGCACGACACCAGCGACGGCATCCTCGACTCGGCCGCGATCGTCGACAACATCCGCTGGGACAAGGCGCCGCCGAAGGTGCCGACGGGCGAGGTCGAGCGCCCGCCGATGTGACGCCGAGCAGAACCCGACGAGACCGCGAGGATACGCGTACTCTCGAGTGGTCATGCGCGTCCTCGTTTTCCTGTTCGCGACCCTGATCGCCGGTTGCTCTCCGCGCGTCGGCGCCAAATCCGCCGCGGCGAATGAGTGCTGGCCGGTCGTCCCCCTCCGTCTCGAGGCGTTGGAGCACGGCTCGGAGTGGGAGCCGATGGTCTGGCTCGAGGCGGATGGCTCGGTGCATCACAAGAAGTCGAAGAGCAGCTTCGCGCGCATCACGCCCCATCGAATCGAGTTCCCGGGCGACAATCTGATCTGCAACGCCGATCACTCCGTCACGACGACCGGCGGCCCGTCCAACATGCACTACGACGCGAGCGACGCGCTGGTCGAGAACGACGTACGGATCTTCATGCGCGACGACGGCGAGATCGAAATGACGAGCGGCAAGACTCCTGTGTTCGGTCCGAACGGTAAGGGCCGCGTACGCGTCGTCGGTGACCTCGCAAACGCTCGCCGCACAGCCGAAGTCCTCATGCTCCTCTCGCTCGCGGGCCCGCCGCACTAGAGCACTTGCCGCTCGCGCTGGTCGAGTTGCTCACGCGGGTCGCGTCGACCGTTGACCCACGCCGAACAGGCGCGCGCGTAAGCGAGCGCCTACCGGTGCGAACGGTGCAAATCACCGAGGCGCTCGCTGACGCGCGCGCCTGTGGGTCGGCACGGTCGACGGTCGACGGTCGACAGGGCAGCGCCCGCGTCGCGCAGCCCAGCGAGCCCGCCGATGGTTAAGCGCGAAGGCCCCGCATCCGCGAACGGATGCGAGGCCTCGCACGACCTTGTTGCGGTCCTACATCACGGCGAGACGGTCTGCGTCGAGCCGTTCAGCTCGCACCAATAGTAGATGCTGTTGGTGCAGGGCAGATCGTTCCAGCTACCGAACTCGGCGCCGCCGCTCCACATATGGGCGCACGCCTCGCCGCAGCCGGCGTTGTTCGGCTCCGCAGGAGCCCACTTGGTGTAGTTGGCCGGATCGCAGCTCGCGACGCTGTTGCAGGCGCCGCCGCCGAGGCAGGTGACCTCGGTGCCGTTGACCCACGTCCAGTTGCCGGGCGTGGTCGCGCTGCGACGCAGACCGATCCACGTCCAGTTGCCGTCGAAGTGCGACGCCATCGCGAAGTTCTCGGACGAGTTCGCGATCGCCGGGAGGTCGCCGCCGCGGAAGCCGACGTTCGCGGTGCTCTGGCACCACGTGCGCGCGGCGTCGTAGGTGCGGTTGACCTTGCAGTACCAGTAGTCGTGGTTCTGGTAGGTCATCTTGGTGCAGCCCGCGGGCGGGGCAGGCACGACCACGTCGTTGTTGGTGACGGTCACCACCAACGGCCCCTGGCCGGCGCCGCCGTACCGGGGATCGCCACCGGTCGCCGTCGTCGCGCCGACGCGGATGTCGTACACCTTGTTGCCGTCGGTCCAGGCGGGCGCGTCGTCCCAGCCCTTCACCCACACGTCCTTGGCGACGTTCCAGTTGGTGGAGTCGAACGTGAGGTTGAGGCTGCCGGAGTAGCTGCCGCCCGAGGTCGTGGAGACGCGACCCTCGGTGGTGTCGAGCGAGGTGACGGGAACGGTCACCGTCCCGACCGGCTCGGAGTTGAGCTTCACGGTGAACTTCACCGGCACGGCGCCGGTCTCGTCCGTGATGAGGCCGGTCATGTTGGTGACCGTGAGCCCGGCCGTGTCGGCGTCGTCGTTGTTGGTGACGGGCAGGTTCCGCACCTTGCCGTTGTAGTTCGTGTCCGCCGAGGTGGCCGGCCCGAGGCGGAGGTTGTGCACGACGTTGCCGTCGTCGATCAGGTCGTCCTTGCCGCGGATCGTCAAGGTCTGGAGGGTGTTCCAGTTGGCCGTGGTGAACGTGAGCGTGCGCGTGTAATTGGTGGGCGAGCCGGTGCTGAACTCGGCCTCGGTGGTGTCGAGGATGGTGATCGGGACCGTCACGTCGCCGGTCGGCGGCGTGCGCAGCTTGACCTGGAAGCTCGCCGTGGTGCCCGTCTCCGACGTGGTGATCGACGTCTCGACCGTCACGATGTCGGGGACGCCCTTGTCCTGGTTGGTGAGGGAGACGTCCGCGGCGTTGAGGCCGTTGTAGTTGGTGTCGGTGCTCGTCGCGGCGCCGGTGATGATGCTGTACGCGCGGTCGCCGTCGGCGAGGCCGTCGTCGACACCCGTGACCGTCACCGTCTGCTCGACGTTCCAGTTGCCGGTCGTGAAGGTGACCGAGCTCGGCGAGACGGTGCCCTCGGTGACCATCGACGACGAGAGCGGGATGGTGACCGGCGCGGTCGGCGCGCTGTTGAGCTTGATGGTGAAGACCGCCTTGGTGCCGTCCTCGTTCGTGGTGAGGCCGCTCGTCGGGTTGACGGTGATGCCCGCGGGGGTGGGCGGCGTGGTGTCGGCGCCGGTGTCCGTCGGCGGCACCGCGGTGTCCGGCGCAGTGCCGGTATCGGCGACCGTGGTGTCCGGCGCGGTGCCGGTGTCCGCGACCGTGGTGTCCGGCGCGGTGCCGGTGTCCGCGACGGAAGTGTCCGGCTTGATGCCGGTGTCGGCCGCGACGCCCGTGTCCGCGCTGGTCTCGGCGGCGGTCCCGGTGTCGTCGGGCGTCGAGCCGGTGTCGTCCGGCGTCGAGCCGGTGTCCATCGGCGCGGTTCCAGTATCGAGATCGCCGGTCTCGGTGGTCGTCGAACCGGTGTCGTCGACCGGCGGGGTCGTCTCACCGTTGTCACCACCGCACGCGGAAGCCGCGGAAGCGAGGGCTACCAAGCCCACAAGCGTGATCGTCGTTAACCTGCGCATCGTTTTGTTTCCTCCCACAGAAGAAGTGAGGTCCGTGCTGTACCAGAACGGCCGCGAGGCGCGAAGGCTGAAGGGCTGTTGTGACCTCGCTTCGTTATTCATCGTGCGCTAGAGATCCCTGAGTGCGTCGCCCACACAGTCTCAGCTTTGGACTCTTCCTGATCGCGATCACTCTGGTGCCGGCGCCCGCCGCTGCGGCGCCGGGGACATGCGAATGCCGCACGGGCGGCTGCGTGACCAACCCGGCCGCCTGCGTCCGCACCACGGCGTGCTCGCTCGGCTACGGAGCCTCGTGCAGCTACAGCTCACGCGATCCGGCGGTGTGTCCGGCGCCGGGCACCGTCGCGTGCGGCGGCGATTGCCAGTGTCTGCCGCTCGCGGGCTTCTGCGAGACGGTCGGCGGCGCGGAGTTCTGCGACGCCGGCGTCGACACCGGCGTGAAACCCGACACCTCGGTCACGGACAGTGCGCCCGATACGAGCGTCGTTGACACCGGCGTCAAGGTCGACACCGGAACCGTCGTCGACACCGGAACCGTCGTCGACACCGGAACCGTCGTCGACACCGGCGTCAAGGTCGACACCGGCGTGACGGTCGACACCGGAACCGTCGTCGACACCGGCGTCAAGATCGACACCGGCGTGACGGTCGACACCGGCGTGACGGTCGACACCGGAACGGTCGTCGACACCGGCGTAACCGTCGACACCGCGGTACCAGACGGGGCTCCCTCGGACGGCGACGCGTGCGTACCGAAGACCTGTCCCGACGGAACCAAGACCGTGCCGCTCGCCGACGAGTGCAACCCGTACTGCGCGCAGCCCTGCGGCACGACCGAGTTCAAGTGCTCGGCGCTCCCCGGCACCACGTGCACGGACGGCTTCTGCATTCCGGTGTGTCTCCTCGTCCCCTGTCCCGCGTGCACGCGGTGTCGCGTCGGCGACGGCGTGTGCGCGCCCGATCCCGCGCTCTGCGACGGGGGCGTCGACGGCTCCGTCGGCGACACCGACCCGGCCGACTCGTCGATCGACTTCGACACCGGCACTCCCTCCGACGCGACGCTGCCCGACGGCGGCGATCCGTTCGGCGATCCCAACCTGGACAGCTACGGCACGCAGGGCGGCTGCGGCTGCGACCTTCCGGGCGCGCCGAGCGGCAACACGCTCGCCGCCCTCACCGCGCTGCTCGGCGCGGCGCTGCTGCTCGGCCGACCCCGCCGCCGCTGATCACCGGCGACGGCGCCTCGCGAAGGCGGCGACCGCGAGGCCGAGACCGGCGCACGCGACGAGCAGAGACGCGCTCGAGCCACCGGGCGTGCTGCAGCGACAACCGGCGCCCTCTTTGTCGGGTGACTTCGGCCACCCGCCCGGCGGCGGCACCGAGCCGTCCGCCTCGACGGTCGCGTCGTCGGTCACGCCGCCGTCGGCGACGCCGCCATCGAACGTCACGCCGGTGTCGGCCTCGACGCAGACGCCCTCCCGGCACTCGAACGGCGGGTCGCAGTCGACGTTGGCGCACAGCAGATCGACGCAAACGCCGTTGCGACAGACTCTGTCGCTCGCGCACGGGGTGGCGAGGAGATCGCACTTGTCGGCGCATCCCTTGACCGGATCGCACACCTGCTTGCCGGGGCACACGACGTCCTCGCACGTACCCTTGCACTTCGGCCCCGCCTCGGTGCCGACGCAGACCTTGCCCGGCGCGCACTTGAGGGTGTCGCAGCCCGGCGCCACGCACGTGTTCGACTCCTTGCGGCACGCAGAGGTGCTGCCGCCGCACGGATACCCGAACGCGGTCGGCTTGAGGCACGCGCACGGGAGCGTGCATTTGCCCCCGTTGCACACCTCGCCCGCGGGGCACGTGACGAGCGCGCAGGGATCGAAGCACACGCCGCTCTGGCAGACGTGACCGGGCGGACACTTCGTGGGCGGCGCGCAGAGATCGACGCACGTGCCCGACTTGCAGAGCTGGCCCGCCGGGCAGTTGCCGGCGTCGCCGCAGGGCGCGGGGACGCAGACGTCGCTCTTGGCGCCGCCGTCCGTCGCCGTGACGCTCGTGCACGTGAAGCCGCCGGGACACTTGAACTCGCCGCCGGCGCACGGGCGCAGACACTGGCTGTTGATGCACGAGCTCCCCGTGGGGCACAGCAGGGGCGCGCACGAGTACGCGGGCCCATCGCACGCCTGCGGCGCGCCGGGGAAGTACTTCTTGGCCTCCGGGTTGACGCCGGGGTCGTCGACGCAGTCGCACGGCGAGGGCTTCGGGCTGCAGTCGCAGGTGGGAAACCCGTCTCCGTCCCTATCGGGACAGATCGCGCTCTCGTCGTCGTTCAAGCCCGCGACCGCGTCGATCTCCGCGTCGAAGGAGTGATAGGAGCAGCGGTCCGCGCCCGCGGCCGGATCGCCGAGGCTGCGACCGTCGTAGCCCGCGACGAACGCCGCGTAGCGGAACGCGATGCCGCACGGGAGCGCGTAGACGATCGTCATCGCGTCGCCCTCGAACACCGGCGGGTCGCCGTCCTTCGGGACCGCGCACTTCGTGGGATCGCACGTCTTGGGGGAGGAGCAGCAGTCCGGGTTGTCGATCCAACCGTGGGTGTAGATCTTGTAGAGCTTCGCGCGGTTCCACTTCTTCGGATTGGGGCCGACCGGCCCGGGATCGTCGATGAACTCGCGCGAGGACGGGTCGTTCGTGAGGTAGACGGTGTACTCGATGGACTCGCACGGCTGCGGGCTGCGATCGTTGATCGGAAAGACCGCGACCTTGCTCGCGAGGCCGCCGAGATCGAACACCAGGCCGTTCCACGGCTCGTAGTTCGCAGGCGAACCGTTCTCGACCTTGGTGCCCACCGCGCCGTGGTTCGGGACGATCTTGCACGCGGGCAGCGACGAGGCCGTGCCGGCGACGCACGCGCCCTTCTTGCAGATCTGCCCGCTCCCGCAGGTCTTGAGCGAGCCGTCGGTGTTGACGCACTCGGGGTCGTAACACCGGTCGCCGTAGCAACCCATCGGCGGCCAGGTGGACGGGCACGCGATGCGCGACAGCGGCGTGTAGCGAACGGGCTTGGCGAACTTCCAGTCGAGAGCGTTGGCGTGGGCCGCGGTCTCGGCGATGGGCTTGCTCGTGTAGGTCGCCGCGGTGCACAGATCCAGCGGGGCGTTGCGCTTGCCGGCCGGATAGGTGGTGTTGCAGACCGAGTTCGCGTTCTCGCCCGGCCACGTGTTGACGAGCTTTCCGTAGGTGGGGAGCTCGTCTGCGTAGCGGCCCTTCGAGTCCCTGAACACCGAGTTGACGACGAACCCGCCGAGGCTCTGGATGTCCTTGAGGCAGCGCGACTGACTGACGCCCGGCGACAGGACGTTCGCCGTCTCGAGGCCCGCGCTGGTGCCCGTGTAGGAGGTGTATTCGCCGGGGCTCACGTCGCAGAAGCCCGTCGGCGCCGCGTCGGCAGCCGTGGTCGTGAGGACAAGCGAGAGCGCAGCAGCGAAGGCGCGCACGGCCGTACGAAACCCGAACATCGAAGACTTCCTCCGGCCCTCACCGTGCGCGATTTTGGGGAGCGCGTCGAGTCAATCGCCGGTGCGCATCGGTTCGATTTGCGACTACAGTCACCCGCCGCATGGCGCGCCTGCTCTGGTTGCTCTGCTTGTCGCTCGGCTGCACCAAGCCCGCGCCGGTCGCGGACTCCGGCGCCCTCGCCGACGCCGCACCGGCCCCTTCCGCGCTGCCGGGTCGCCGCGCCGACGAGCCGTGCACCGCGCCGCCGAAGGCGCTGTTCTGCGCCGAAGACAAGAAGTCGCTCCTCGGTTGTGTGGAGGGCAAGTATGCGGTTCGTCAGAGCTGCCCCGGCCCCAACGGCTGCAAGGAAGCCGAAGCGGGCGCGGTCGTCTGCGATACGCTCGGTCCGTTCGAGCCGCTCGACAAGTGCGTCACGGTCGACCGAATCTGCAGCGCCAACGGCAAGTCGCTCCTGCGTTGCAGCCGCGGACACCTCCTCGTCGAGCAGCTGTGCGAGGGCGAGCATCGCTGCGCGAACGGCGTGTGCGACCCGGGCTACGCCGTGGCCGGCGAGCTCTGCGCGCACCACGGGTGGCGCGCATGCAGCCGCGACAAAGCGAAGCTGCTCGAGTGCGCTCCGAGCGGAAAGCCCGGCGTGGCGAGCACCTGGGTGGCCACGCGGACGTGCAAGGGCGCGTGTGTCGCGAAGGACGCCAAGCTCGAGTGCAAGTGATCAGCGGATCTCGAGGACCGCGACGTCGAGCACGTCGGGCGACGAGCGACGCAGCGCCTCGAGGTCGGTCGGCGCGGAGTCGACGTGGATGCGCGCGACCGCGGCGTTGGCGCCCTCGAACACGAGGTTCTCGGTCTCCTGCACGTTGACGCCCGCGCGCTTGAGGAAATCGAAGACGGCCGCGAGCACGCCGACGCGATCGAGGTGACGGACGACGAGCAGGTGGGTCGCCGGCGACTTCCTCGCGAGGTTCACCACGTTGGGCGCGCGCCGCGTCTCGCGGAACAAGCGGACGATCCGCACCGTCTCGGCGGCCGTCGCCTCTTGGGCCTGGTCGGTCGACGCGCCGACGTGGTGCGAGCCGATGACGCCGGGGACGGAGAAGATGGGCGCGTCCACCGTTCCTGCCGCGCCCTCGGGCTCGCCGGCGAAGACGTCGAGCGCCGCACGGACGCCACGCTCCCGCACCGCGCGCTCGAGCGCGGCCTCGTCGACGACCTCCGCGCGGGACGTATTGACGAAATAAGCCCCCGGCTGCATCGCCCCGAGGACCTCCTCATTAACGAGGCCGCGGGTCTCGGGCGCGAGCGCGAGGTGGACACTCACCACGTCGGCGCGCGCGGCCACCTCCCGCGGCGTCTCGGCGCGGAGCACGCCGAGCGCGGCGGCGCGCTCCTCGGTCAGGCCTCGACTCCAGGCGATGACGGGCATGCCGAACGCCCTCGCGCGCAGCACCATCTCCTGACCGATCCGTCCGGTGCCGAGGAGGCCGAGCGTGCGGCCGAACAGCCCCTTCGCGCGTGAGTAACTCTTCTTGTTCCACTTCCCCGAGCGGAGGTCGGCCGCGCCGTCGACGAGGTGTCGGTCGAGCGCGAGCACGAGCCCGAAGGCGAGCTCGGCGACCGCGATGGCGTTCTTGCCGGGACAGTTGGCGACCCAGATCCCGCGCGCGGACGCAGCGCGTACGTCGATCGTGTTCGTGCCCGCGCCCGCCCGCACGACCAGCGAGAGGCGTCCCCGTTCGAGCATCTGTCGCGTGACCGCGGTCGATCGCACGATCAGCACCTCGGCGTCGCTCTTCTCGATCGCCTCGGCGAGCGAGTCGCCCTTCACATCCGGTTGGTATAGAACCTCGCAGCCCGCCTCGGCGAGGCCGCGGAGACCGCTGTCTTCGAGTTTGTCGGCGACGAGTACTCTCACCCCACGAGGATAGGCCGGACCGGCATCGCCGCGACACCCGAGTCGCGAGCCCGCACGAACCGTCGCGGCCGCCATGATCACCGTGTCATGCCGGTGCGCAGCGTGCCCTGAGGTCCACAATCCTCAGCTAAAGGGAAGCCACGAAGCTGCCGTAGGAGGTGACGCGGCCCCTGCGAGGTTGGGGTCCGCATTCGCTGGAATCGCTGGGCGGTGACATTGCGTCAGGTGAAAGGAGGGGGTATAGCCGGCGCGCCGCCAGGCTCCCACGGAGCGGCGGGTGAATGCTTCGAGGTGGGTTCAGACGTTGCAACGCCGCGGCAGCCCCGCGGCACTCGGTCGGAAAGCGGGCCCTTGGTGAACCGCCTTTGGAGGCACCGCAACAACTGTGCGTAGAGGGAGGTATCGCTCACCCGCTCGGGCCGACAAAGCCCACGCCGTCGGTCATTGACCGGGGTGTGCCGGCCGTTTATTCCTGCGCGACCCCTTGAGGGTTCGCTGTCATGCGTCACTTGGATTTCGCAACTCGTGATTCCTCTTAGTGAAGATTTCCCTTGAGGGAAGGAAGGGTCTGGAAATGACTTTGGGAGACAATAATTTCAGCAAGAGGAAGGTCGCACTCGCCGCGACCTTCATTCTTGCCTTCGCTGCCTGCGGGCCGGTTGTCGGCTGCAGCGGCGATGACACCGAACAGACCGGCACCGAAGACACCGGTACGCCGCCCGCCGAGACCAGCACGGACACGGGCACGCCGCCGGTTGACACCGGCACCCCGCCCACGGACACGGGCACGGACACCGGCATGATGATGGACGCGCCCGACACGCCGACGGCGACTCCGACCTTCACGCCGGCGCCGGGAACCTTCTCGACCCCGCAGACCGTGACCATCGCGTCGACGACCCCGGGCGCCAAGATCTACTACACGATCGACGGCACTCCCCCGAACGTCTCGAGCCCCGAGTACACGGCGCCGATCAGCATCACCAAGACCACCACGCTCAAGGCGATCGCGAAGGCGCCCGGCTACCTCAACTCCGAGGTTCAGACCGGCACCTACACGATCGAGACGATCGCGGGCACGGTCGAAGCTGTTGTGTTCGCGCCGCCCGCCGGCACGTACAACAACGACCAGTCGGTCGCCCTCACGTCCACCACCCCGGCCGCCACCATCTGCTACACGCTCGATGGCTCGGTCCCGACCTGCACGGCGACCGCCACCACGGCCACCTGCACCGGCGCCTCGGCGACGTACAGCGCCTCGGCCCCGATCAGCGTCACCGCCACCGACCGCAAGGTCACGGCGATCGCGTGCAAGGCCGGCATGACGAACTCGGCCTCCACCTCGGCGACCTACACGCTGACGGCGGCGAGCGCGGTGTTCAGCCACGCCTCGAGCACCTACGACGCGGCGATCAGCCTCACGGCCACCCTCGCCACGGTCGGCGGCTCGGTCCGCTACACCACCGACGGCACCAACCCGGACTGCACGTCGATCGGCACGCCCTTCCCGGCGTTCGGCGGCCTCGCCATCTCCACCAACACCACGTTCAAGGCGATCACCTGCAAGACGGGTTACAACCCGTCGGCGATGCAGACGCTGGACTTCCGCTTCCGCGCCACGGCGCCGACGCTGACGCCGGCCTCCGGTGAGCGCAACAACGAGACCACGGTCACGATGACCGCGCCCGGCACGGGCACGATCATCTGCTGGACGGCCACCGCCAGCGCGACCCCGGGCTGCACCTCTGCGGCGACGCCGGCGTGCACCGGCTCGACCCAGTACAACGCGGCCTCGCCGCCGAAGTTCGACGCCGACGCGACGATTCGCGCGGTGGCGTGCTCGCCGACGAACGTCGAGTCCACGGTCTCGAGCAGCGCGCTCGACTTCAAGGTCGCGCCGCTCACGTTCACCCCGCCCACGGGCACCGACTACAACGCGGCGCTCCCGGCGAACATCCAGGTCAAGACGGCCACCATCAACACGGCGGGCGACGCCGCGGCGGACAACGTCAAGATCCACTATACCGTCGACGGCACCACGCCGACCTGCGCGACGGCCGTCCCGGCCGCCGTTCCGGCGCCGACCTGCGACGCGACGGGCTGCTGGGTCAACGTGCCCAAGGCCTCCTTCGTCGCCGGCGCCACGATCAACGCGATCGCGTGCAAGACCGGCTACGACTCGGCCTCGGGCTCGTCGAACTACCCCGACCCGCTCGGTCTCGGCGCGCCGCAGATCTTCACTGCGACGCCGGCGACCCCGGTTCTCGCGCCGCCCGGCACGTACTTCAACGACATCATCCTCGATCTCCGCCCCGCGGGTGGCGATCCGGCTGACGTCACCATCTGCTACACCTCGAGCACCAACCTCACCCTGCCCGATCCGGATTGCGCCGCGACGGGTGGCACGTGCACCTCGGGCACGACCTACAACCCGGCCTCCAAGCCGGTGGTCACCCAGAGCGGCACCCGCGTGAAGGCGCGCGCCTGCAAGGCCGGCACGGCCAAGTCGGGCTTGAGCACGGCGGACTACGACCTCGCGGTCACCGCCGTCACGCTGACCCCCAACGGCCAGAACTTCCCCGGCTACACCGACGTGCCCTACGGCACGGCAGTGGCGTTCGGGAACGCGCTCGGCAACGATCCGTCGACGGCGCCCTTCAACGCCACCACCGGCGTCACGTTCCGCTACTTCGCGAGCGAGACCCCGGCGGTGCCGAACTGCACGTCCGGCACCGAGGGCACCTCCTTCGCGATCACGTCGGCGAACGCCAACTGGATCAACATCATCGCGTGCAAGCCGGGCTACACCGCCTCGGCCGTCCGCACGACGCTGAACGGCTATCGCGGCGTGGTCGGTAACCCCGTCTTCAACCCGATGCCGACCGCGAGCCAGATCACGAACGTCCCGACGGTCGACATCACGTCGCCCTCGGCGTCCGCGCCCGGCTTCAAGATCTGCTACACGACCGACAACACCGCACCGGGCTGCAACGCGGCCGGCATCTGCACCTGCAGCGGTGTGGGCTGCGTCGTGAACACCGCCGCCAACGGCGTCGACGTCACCCTCCCGACCACGGGCCAGACCCTCCGCGCGATGGCTTGCGCGACGGGCCTCCCGAACTCGGGCACCACGGTCGCCACCTACGGCTTCCGCGGCAGCCAGCCGACGTTCACCCCGCCGACCTCGGCGTGGGCGGCCGCGACGGCGTACACCACGGGCCAGCTCGTCCTCAACGGCGGCAGCACGTGGCGCGCGCTCCGTAACAACACCGGCGTCACCCCGGTGGCCGGTGCCGACTGGGCCCTCGTCACCTCGCAGTCCGTCGTCGTCGACCTCGACGCGACCGACACCGCGGGCGGCAAGACCCTGAACTCGACGCTCTGCTACACCACCAACGGCGCGGCGCCGGCGTTCATTCGCACCGACGCGGCCAACCACTGCACCCCGACGGTCGCCACCGCGGCGAACACGGTCTGCACCACCGGCACGGCGACGACGCCCCCGGCGGCGATGACCGTTCCCGCGTTCTCGACCACCACCACCATCACCGCCACCACCTGCCGTTTCGGGTTCACCGACACGACGCGTGGCATGACCTACCAGTTCGCCCCGAACTACGGCACGGTGAACGGCGCGAACAACAGCAACGACTTCAACGCCACGGAGGAGCTCTTCTCCACGACCTCCGGCGCGAAGGGGTACGTTACCTGGGACGCGACCTACGTGTACCTCGGCTGGGAAGGCGCGGAGGTCCAGAACACGACCTCGAACTACTTCCACGCCTACTTCGCCGGCACCGCTACGGTGACCGCGACGCCCGAGTCCGGCTTCGGTGCGGAGACGCTGCCCTTCGCGGACGGCGACTTCCACTTCCGGGCCCGCGTCGACGGCATCGACACCGGTCTGCGCCAGTGGAACGGCACGGGCTGGGCGAACACCGGCGCGGCCACCTGCCACCTCGGCGTCGCCTGCGGTAACCCGATCTGGGTTCAGACCGGCGGCACCGGCGCGACCTCGTTCGTCAAGGTCCGCATCCTCCGCTCCACCCTCGGCCTCTCTGCGGTCGACGCGAAGAGCAAGGTCGTCGGCGCGGTGTGGAACGGCACCGCGAACGTGAGCTTCCCGGGCGGCGGCGCCGTCATGGGTCGCTACATCGAGATGAACATGGGCTCGGCGCTCCCGCAGAACACTGCGGCGTTCGTCAAGCCGTGATCTGACCCTCGAGTAACGGTGATGGCGCCCTGCTCCCTCGGGAGTGGGGCGTCGTCTTTTTGTGTGAGCGACAGCGAGCCGTTGAACGAGCAGGAGCGCTTCGCGCAGACGGTCCTCGAGCGCGTCGGGCCGACCGAGGCGCTCTTGATGGCGATGCGGCTCGTGTTGCTCGTCGGTCAGCGCAAGCCCGAGGACGCCGCGGTGATCGCCGCGGCCAAAGAGGCGCTCGACGCGATCAAGCGCGTGGGCGAGCACACCGGGGTGATGTGATGGACCCGTTCACGCTCGCCGCCGCCGCGTCGCTCGCGATGACGCCGCCGGCCACGCCGCACTGGCAGCCGCTGTCGTCGCTCGTTCCGCTGGCCGCGCTCGAGGCCGCCGACGCCGACCAGCAGAAGAAGGAAGACGCGCGCAGGCGCGCGAAGCTCCGCACGTTCCACCGCGCGTTCGGGATCACCACCTGGGTCAGCCTCGGGTTCACCAACGCGATCGGCACCGCGCGGTACGCGAACGTCATCGGCTTCGGCGCGCCGCTCTGCGCCGAGGGCGGCGGCGCGCCGATCCTCGGCGAGAAGTGGGGCTGCGGCGACGGCCTTCGCTACCAGCACCTCGTGTCGGCGAGCTTCACCACCGCTTCGTACGTGACGACGCGCGTGCTCGCCGGGCTGATGCCCGATCCCTACAAAGCCGGCGAGGGCGACGACACCTCGGCGAAGAAGGTGCGGCTGCACCGCGCGCTCTCGTGGGTGCACCTGGTGGGCATGGCCGCGATGCCCCTCCTCGGGCTCGCGACGAGCATGACCGACGACCCCGACAAGCAGAAGACGCTGGCGACCGCGCACCTCATCACGGGCTATGCGACGTTCGCCGCCGTCTCGACGGCCGCCGTGATCATGATCTTCTAGACTAGAGCCTTCTGGCTGCAATGCTGTTCGGTCAACGCCGCGCAGCGACAAACCGGGCGCCAGGGAGAAGAGCCTCACGCCAAGAACGCCCGCGAGCGAAGTCGTCTGCCGATGCTCACCGAGACGTCGTCGCCGCAAAGTGCAGCGCACCCGTCGATGCGCACCCATGGGCTGCGCCCCATGTGAACCTCGGGCGGCCTTGGCGTGAAGCTCTTCTCCCTTCTATGAAGCGGCCTCCCAGGTCAAGGCACCTACCCTCTCGTCTCTCGCTCGGTGAGCTCTCGACTTTCTCAGCCTTCTATTCGCGCTGTTGGTGGTCGCGAAGGACCTGCG
>JALHOE010000047.1 GCA_022843175.1 Deltaproteobacteria bacterium | reverse complement strand
GGGGTCGTCTCCGTGGCGCCCGGGGTCGCCGGCTTCTTCTTCGTCGGATCCTCGGTGCCGGCAGCCGGTGCCGGGGCCGGAGTCGTCGGCGCGGCGGTGCCCGCGGCCGGCGGGGTGGCCGGCTGCGCGAAGGCATTGGTCGCGCAGAGCGCGGTGGCGGCGCCTACGAGGACGAGGGCGGTGCGAAGTTGGAGCGAGCGGGTGATCACGGTCGGTACTCCTTGGGGGCCAGTCGGCCCGACGACTGCGCGGACGGTAGCTCCGGCGGCGGCGGCCTCACAGCAAGTTTCGATCCCAGCTGGTTTCGGCAGGAATTGAGTGGGTTTGCCCGGGGAAAACGGCCTCCGTCACCCGGCTGACGGGGCGCCGGGGGGCCCGGGCGTTCGATTGCTGACGCGCGGTTGCGTGCCCGGCGGAAACGTCTGTTTTGCCCGCACGGCGACCGACCGTTACAGTCGCGCCCAATGAATCAGGCGGGTTCGCGGGGGTCGACCGAGATCACCGCGCTGCTCGGTCGCGGCACCCGGTTCGAGGGCAAGCTCTCGTTCGACGGCTGCGTGCGGATCGACGGCGCGTTCCACGGCGAGATCCGCAGCGACGACACCCTCATCATCGGCGACGGCGCCGATGTCCACGCCGAGGTCGACGTCGCGACGGTGATCGTCCGCGGCGGCGAGTTCAACGGGAACATCCGCTCGAAGACCGCCATCGAGATCTACGCGCCGGGCAAGGTGGTGGGGAACCTCCATTCGCCGCAGATTTCGATCGAGCGCGGCGCAGTGTTTCAGGGGCAGTGCACGATGGCGGAGTTGGAGTGAAGGGGTTCGCGGCGGAAGGCGCTCGCTGACGCGCGCGCCTGGCTGACGCACCCGAATAGGCGCGCGCGTGAGCGAGCGCCTACCCGCCGCCCGGGAATCAGAACCGCGAGTAGCCGTACACCGCGTAGAGGCCGCGCACGAGATCGAGCAGCTTTACATGCTCGTTCAGCGCCGCCGTCGCGCTCGCGACCCGCGCGGACTTCTCCGGCGACTCGGCGAGCAGGTTGGCGTCGGCGAGCGCCTTGGCGAGCACCTTGCCGCGCTCGATGAGCTGGAAGCCGGGCGAGGAGCGCCCGTCGCCGTACTTGATCGCCGCGTACTCCTTGCCCGAGAGCGGGTTTACGAACGCGGTGGTGGGGATCGACGCGCCGGGGTTGAACGCCTCGCCGCAGCCGACGCACCACACGCGCACCGCGTCGTTCCACGACTGCGAGTAGTTCGCCTGGAACTCCGCCATCGAGAAGAGCAGCGCGTACGCCTTGTAGTAGAGGAACCACTCCGAGTTCACCGGCTTGCCGGCGAGCTTGGTGGGGTCGGGATCGGCCCAGTCGTCGCGTCCGAGCTGGGCGAACACGTCCGACGAGGTGAACGTGGGCTTGCTCGTCGCCGCGTCGTATTGATAGCGCCACGCGTACTGGTCGAGGTTGTCGGTGGTAATGCCGCCGAACACCGTGGACAGCGCGCGGGGATACGCGAGGTAGAAGCCGATGCGATAGCTCGTGGCGTTGGTCGTGTCCTGACCGACGAAGTTCGCGTTGCTGTCGGTGACCGACAGGAGCGCCGCCATCTTGTCGTAGAACGAGCCCATCACCTTGACCCTGTCCATGCCGTAGTAACCGGTGGACGTGTCGTAGACGGTGTAGCGGTAGCGAGCGCCGTCCTCGATCCCGAGGGTGAACTGGCTCGCGTCGGTGGGGCAGCGCGTCGGGCTGCCCTCGGCGGTGCAGCCGAAGATCGTCGGCGCGGTCTGGGCGAACACGCCGGTGACGGGATCTGCCGCGTAGGTGCCGACGTCCGGCGCGCCGAGCACGTCGACGATCCGATCGAGGCCCCAGTAGACCGCGGTGCTCGCGGGGAGACCGCCGGCCGGGTCCTTGTACCAATCGGGATCGGTGATCCACCCGTTCTTCACGCCGTCGCTGTTCTTGTTGAGCACGTTGGCCCAGTAGTAGGGACGCGCGCCGTACACGCCGTTGAACAGCCAGTGGATGTAGTGGCGGTGGACGTGGCTGAAGTAGCGGCTCGACACGGTGCCGAGGTAGCTGCGCAGGCGGTTGAAACCGTCGACGCGACCGCGGACGAACGCGTCGAACACGTAGTACGAGCGGTAGCGGTCGATCGCGTCCTTCACGACCTCGAACCCGTCGATGCCGGTGTCCCAGCGCTCGCACATCGGGCGCCCGACCGAGCCCGCCAGCTGATCGCCGCACCAGCGGTAGGGAACGACGTCGATCGGCTTCGACATGTCGTAGATCTTCGCGTTGGCCGAGGTGGGCTTCCACGCGCCGGTCTTCACGCCGCCGCGCTTCTCGACCGCGACGTGACGCCACTGCTCGGAGGCGTTCTGGTAGACGTCGCCGAACTTGCGGAGCTCGCGGCCCATCTTGAAGAGCGACTTGGTGCCGTCGGCGAACTCGCCGGGGATCTGGGTGTAGTGCCGGTAGTTCCGGTTGATGCCGTCGAGGTACTCGGCGCTGTAGCCCTGGAACCCGAGGTTGAACTGGAACTTCGTGGGATCGACCGAATAGAGCGGGTCGATCACCTTGCCGGCCGGCCACGCCTCGACGACGTCGCCGTAGGCGAAGCGCACGGCGGCGTAGTCGTACTTGCCGAGGCCGTGGATCTCGCTGTTGAACCGCGAGGTGTAGTCCATGACCGTCGAGTACTGGAACTCGACGAGCTTGCCGTCGCGCTCCGCGTCGGTCATCGCCGCGCCGTACTTCGGCTTGTCGCCCTTGAGCTTCCAGAACTCGTCGAAGAAGTTGATCGCGTCGCTCGAGCCCTCGAAGTTGTGGGCCATGCCGACCGTGTGGCCGACCTCGTGCTCCATGACCTGACGGGCGTAGTAGTGGCGGATCTCCTGCCACATCTTCTTCTGGATCGCCTCGTCCTCGGCGGCGTTGCCGCCCTTGCCGTACTTCTTGAGGAGCTCCTTGGCGAGGCCGAACATCGCGTCGTCGGCGAAGTCCGTCGGGTAGAAGCAGTTGTGCTCGCCGAGGAAGCGCGCGCGCTCGTCCTCTTCGCGGCGTAGATCCTTGCCGAAGAGGAGGTCGGTCGCGGCGTGGAGATCGTCGTCCGACAGCGCCGCGTCGCGCGGCTTGCCGAGCATCGCGCGCGTCTCCGGGTTGTCGAGGATGGCGCGCTCGAGCGGCGTGCCCTTGATCATCTTGATGCGATCGAGACCGGACGGGCCCTTCGCCTCGGGGAGCCCCTTCTTGGCGATGGTGTCGAGGAGCGGGCGGTCGAGCGTCTTCTCGACGCGCGCCTTGAGCTTCTCGAGATCGAAGCCGGGCGTGCCGGGCACGGTGTCCTTGAACGCGGACGACGGGCCGGGGACCTCGCCCTTCGCCAAGCGCTTGGCGTACTCGTCGGTCGCGACGCCCTCGATGTAGTCGTTCTCCTTGAACTTGCCGTTGAGGAGGTTGACGATCTCGAGGCCCTTCTGCGCCGCGGTGTCGAGCGCCGCGCCGTAGAGGTGCGCGCCCGCCGAGAACAGCTCGCCGGTGATCGGGTCGGAGTAGCTCGGACCGAGGCCGAGCGGCCCCGTGGGCTGCGGTTTGCTCACCCAGTACATGAACGAGAAGCGCTGGTCGCCGAGCCGCGCGACGGTGCCGACGGGCCCGCACGCCTCGGGATCGCCCTCTTTGACCGGGTTGTTCTCGCAGAGGACGAAGACGTTCTCCTTGCGCGCCTTCATCGCGTCGACCTCGGCGCGGAGATCTCCCATCGCGACCGTCGGGTTCTTCTCGAGGAGGCGATTGGCGGCGACGGTCTCCTGGAACGCGTCGTTCCAGCCGTTGGCCACGTCGCGCGCCATCGGGAGCATGTCCTTCGGCCAATCGTGGTTGATGAAGTAGACGATCGGCCGGACCTTGCGCTCGTTGTACGGCAGGAGCTTCGGCTTCTTCTTGCCGTAGGCGATGAGCGACCGCGCCTCGGTCTCGGGGAGCGCGGTGCCGTCCTCGAACACGATCTTGCCGTTGTCGCGCACGAACCACGACTGCCAGATGTTCCAGATCCGCGCGCGGTAGACGTAGCGCTTCTCGAGCGTGCCCATGCGCTGGTCGTAGATCGCGCGCTCCACGCGGAAGAACCCGAACTGGTCCTGCATCGGCAGCGAGTACGGCGTGCCGCTCAGCGAGCGGATCGTCTGCCCCTCCTCGTCGAGGATGGGGAGGCGATCCGGGTAGTCGCGCGGGAGGTAGTCGCGCTCGGGCACCTTCATGAACGAGAGGCGCGCCGAGACCTGGCCGGTGCCGCAGGTGTACGAGCGGTAGATGTAGTAGCAGGTCGAGGGCGTGGGCTTCACCGTGTAGTGGGCGGTGATGTCGACGTAGTCCTTGGTGAAGATCGGGTGGTTCTCGTCCTTCTCGTCCTGCACGTAGTACGTCGCCGCGCTCACCGACTCGTAGGCCGGGAACACGAAGCCCGCCTCGCTGATCTTGTTGTTCGACCAGTCGACGCGCATGTAGTCCCGCGCCCACCACGGGCGATCGGTCGTGTTCTCCTCGACGACGTTCGCCTCTTCGCCGGTGTTGGCGTTGTACTGACGGCGAATGTCGAAGTGACTCACGATCGGGAAGGCCGCGACGACGCCGCCCTTCACGTCGCCGGTGCCCTCGACGTCCGGGTTCTCCTGGATCGCGAGGAGGAACCTCTCTTCGATCTTCCACTTCAAGCGGGCCATGTCGCCCGCCGTCCCGATGTACGCCGGCACCGAGTTGGCCGCCGGCGCGTCGATCACCGTGGCGCGGAAGTACCAGCTCTCGACGCCGTCGAGGTAGGCGCCGTTGCCGTCCTTCGCCACGAACATCGACTTCGGGATCGCGTTCGGTTGCACGCGGCTGATCTCGTCGCGTTCGCCCGCGCACGAGACAGAGCCGCTCCCGAGCGCTCCGAGGAGCGTCAGCATTCCGGCGAGTCGCAAGAACTTCGAGGCCATCGTTTCCTCCACAACCAGTCAGGGAAGCTTTTGCAGGGCGCCGATCAGAACGACGTCGCGCCGTATTCGGCGTAGAGACCGCGAACGAGATCGAGGGTCTCGATGTGGTAGGCGAGCGCGCTGAGCGCATCGGCGACCGCGGCGCTGCGATCGGGATCCTCGGAGGGACGCTTGCTCGCCTCGTCGTAGAGCTTCACCAGCTCGATGCCCTTCTTGACCAATTGCGCGCCGGGGCTGAAGCGCCCGGTGCCGAAGTCGACCGCCGCGTACTCCTTGCCGGAGAGCGGGTCGGTGAACTTCACCACCGTGGTGCCGGCGCCGGGCGTGAAGCCCTCGCCGCAGCCGGTGCAGTAGACGCGGACCGCGTCGTTGTACGACTGGGCGAAGCTCGACTTGAACTGCGCCATCGAGAAGTACAGCGCGTACGCCTTGTAGAAGAAGTACCACTGCGAATCGACGGGCTTGCCCGCGAGCTTGGCGGGCTCGGGGATGCCGTCGAGCGCGCCGCGGGTCGCGAACACGTCGGGCGACATCAGCGTCACCTTCGAGCCCGAGATCGACCAACGCCACGAGTAGTTGTCGTGGGTCTCGGACGCGATGCCGCCGAACACCGCCGTCATCGCCTTGGGATACGCGAGGTAGAACCCGACGCGATAGGTGAGGTCGTTGGTGACGTCGCGGCCGAGGAAGCTCGTGCCGTCGTAGGTGAGCGCGAGGAGCGCGGCGATCTTGTCGTAGATGCCGCCCGCGTTCGAGATGCGCATGAAGTAGCTCGAGCCGGTGCCGCGCTCGTACTGCGTGTTGAGGTAGCGAGCGCCGCTCCCGAGATCGAGCACCAGCTGGGTCGCGCTCGACTTGCACGCGACCGGGTTGGGGCCGCTGCCGCACGCGTACACGCCGGCCGCCTGACGGAAGATGCCGTCGCTGTTGTAGTCCTGGTAGGTGCCGAGGTCCGGCGTCGCGAGGACGTCGACCAGGCGGTCGAGGCCCCAGTATGTGGCGACGGTGGCGGGCAGACCGCCGCCCGGATCCTTGAACCAGTCCTTGTCGGAGATGTAGCCGTTGGCCACGCCGGCGCCGTCGCCGTCGAGCTCCTTCCACAGCTTGTTGCGCTCGCCCTGGAAGAACATCCAGTGCGCGTACTGCATCTGCACCGGCAGGAAGTAGCGGCTCACGAGCTTGCCGAGGTAGCCGTTGGCGAGCGAGAAGCCGTTGACCCGACCGCGCGAGAACGCGTCGAAGATGTAGTACTGCTTGTACCGCTCCATCGCGTCGCGAACGATCTCGAACTGGTCGAGGCCGGTGTCCCAGCGGTGGCAGAGCGGGTGGTCGGTCGTGTCGGCGAGCTCGTCGGAGCAGAACCGGTAGGGCACGACGTCGATCGCCTTGCTCGGATCGGCGCCGCTGTGGCTGCCGGTCTTCACCGCCGAAGGCTTGCCCGCGCTCGCCTGATAGAGCGCCTGCGCGGCGGCGACGACGTCGCTGAAGCGGCGCAGCTGTCGCCCGCCCATGGCCAGCGCCTTGGTGCCGCCCTTCAGCTCGCCGGGGAGCTGCGTGTAGTGGCGCACGTCCTTGTTGATGTGCTGGAGGACCTCGGCGCTGTAGCCGTTGAAGATCGGCGTCTTGAACCTGTTCGGCGGCGCGTTGTAGAGCGGGTCGGCGACGGTGCCCGCGGGCCACGACTCGACGACGTCGCCGTAGGCGAAGCGGATGGCCGCGTAGTCGTACTTGCCGAGACCGTGCACGTCGCTGTTGAAGCGCGAACCGTAGTCCATGACCGTCGAGTACTGGTACTCGGTGACCTTGCCGTTCTTCTCGGCGTCGGTCGCGGGGGCGCCGTACTTCGGGTTGTCGCCCTTGAGCTTCCAGAACTCGTCGTGGAAGTTGAGCGCGTCGATCGAGCCCTCGAAGTTGTGGCGGAGGCCGAGGGTGTGACCGACCTCGTGCTGCGCGAGACCGAGGAGCACGCGCTCGCGGATCTCCTGCCAGATCTTCTTCTGGATCGCCTCTTCCTCGGCGGGCGTCTCGCCCTTGCCGTACTTGTCGGCGAGCTCCTTGGCGATGCCCACCACGGCGTCGTCGGCGAACTCGGTGGTGAAGTAGCAGCCGTGCTTGCCGAGGAACTCGAGGCGCTTGCGATCGCGCTTCACCGGATCCTGGCCGACCATGAGGTCGAACAGCTTGCGGATGTCTCCGTCGTCGAGCTTGTCGGTCTTGGCCTTGCCGATGAGCGGCTTGAGCTCGGGGTTGTCGAAGAGGAGCCGCTCGAACTTGGTGCCCTTGATGCGCCCGAGCGTGTCGACGGCGGAGCCGCCGGTGGCGATCGGGACGCCCTTGAGCGCGACGGTGCTGAGGAGCGGGCGGTCGAGCGACTTGTCGACCTGCGCCTGGAGCTTGAAGAGATCGAAGTCCTTGGAGCCCGGCGTGGCCGCGGGTTTGTCGGTCGCGGCGGACTCCATCGGGCCCGGCACCTCGCCGGCGGCGAGGCGCTTGGCGTAGACGTCGGTGTGGATGCCGTTCGCGTAGTCGAACTCGGTCCACTTCCCCATGAGCAGGTTGACGACCTCGACGCCGCTCTGGGCGTAGCGGTCGTTCTCACCGCCGTACTCGTAGGCCGCGGCCGAGAAGAGCTCGCCGGTGATCGGGTCGGCGTAGCTCGGGCCGAAGCCGAGGAGCCCCCCGCCCTGCGGCTTGTGCACCCAGTACATGAAGGAGAAGCGCTGGTCGCCGATGCGCGCGACGGTGCCCTTGGGCCCGCACTCCGCGGGATCGCCCTCGAGGACCGGGTTGTTCTTGCAGAGGATGAACACGCGCTCGTTGCGCGCGCCCATCGCGTCGACCTCGGCGCGCAGCTCGCTGTGCGCGATCGCGGAGCCCGGCTTCTTCTCGAGGAGGCGCGACGCGGCGACCGCCTCGGAGAAGGCGTCGTTCCACTGGGTGGCCACCTTGTCGGCCACGCCCCACAGCTCCTTCGGCCACTCCGCGTTGAGGAAGTAGACGATGGGGCGGACCTTGCGCTCGCCGTACGGGAGGAGGACCTCTTTACCGTCCGCGCCCTTGAGCACCTTGCCGTCGGGGCCCTTCTTGAACCACTCCTGCCAGATGTTCCATTGGTTCATCCGGTAGATGTATTTCTTCTCGAGCGGGCCGAAGCGCTGGTCGTAGACGGCGCGCTCGGTGCGGAAGACGCCGTACTGATCGAACATCGGCAGCGTGACCGGCGTCCCGCTGACGGTGCGGATCGCGTCGCCGTTCTTGTCGGTGACGGTGATGCGGTCCGGGTACTCGCGCGGCACGAACTCGCGCGCGGGCACCTTCATGAAGGAGATGCGGGCGGCGATGTCGGCCGGGCCGCAGTTGAAGTCGCGGTAGACGTAGAAGCACGTCTCGATGTCGGGGAAGATCGTGTAGCGCGCGGTGATGTCGAAGTAGTCGTCCTTGAAGACCGGCGCGTCCTTGTCCCTGCTGTCCTGCACGAAGTAGCTCGCGGCCGAGAAGCGCTCGATGCCGGGGAACGTCCAGGTCTTCTCGCTGATCGTGTTGCGCGACCAGTCGACGCGGATGTAATCGCGCTGGTACCACGGGCGATCGGTGGTGTTCTCGACGAGGAGGTTCTGCTCCTCGCCGGTCTGCGCGTTGTAGGCGCGGCGGATGTCGAAGTGGCTCGTGATGGGGAAGGCCGCGATGACGCCGCCGGACTTGTCGCCCGACTCGAGGATGTCCGGATCCTCGCGGACCGCGAGGAGGAACGACTCCTCGATGCGCCACTTCACGCGCGACATGTCCGACGCCGCGCCGATGAAGGCGACGGAGCTGGTGGTCGGCACGTCGATAATGGTGCCGCGGAAATACCAGGAGTCGCTGTCCGCGCGGTACGCGCCGTCGGCGTCGCGCCGCACGAACGTGGACTTGTGGAGCGCGTTCGGCTGCACCTGCGAGATCGGCTCTGCCTCGTTCGCGCAGCCAGAGCTGCCGCTCGCGAGAAGACCGGCCATCAACCCGACCGTTGCGACAAGACCACGCCACTGCGCCATTGGATCCTCCAAAGCGACTCGAGCTCCCCGCGTGCACGAGAGAGCCGGCCCAACCCCACGAGGCCGCGCATCCTGCATGAAAGCGGGCCTCCCCGCCACCCCCGGATGAACCGGTGTTGACCGAAGGAGACTTTTTCACGGGGAAACCGGCACAGTCGGTGAGCGGTACAGTTTTGCTGGGCCGGGTGTGACCTACATCACAGACGAGCCGCAGAAAGCGCTCTTGAAGCGCGCCGCCAACAGGCGGAACGCTCCCGCCCATGTCCCTCGCCCGCTCGTTCGTCGGCGCGTTGTCCCTCGGCATCGTCGCCTGCAGCGCGTCCCCCCGCCCCCCGGTCGACACGCCGATCCCGATGCCCCCGGCTCCGGCTGAGGCTGCGAAGCCGCCCCCGCCGCCGGCCCTGCCCGTCAAGGCGGCCCCCGCGGGCGTCGACGCGAACGCGATCGATACTTCGGTCAGCCCGTGCGACGACTTCTACGCCTACGCGTGCGGCAGCTGGATGAAGAGCACGCCGATCCCCGAGGACCGCTCCTCGTGGAGCCGCAGCTTCCACGACATCGACGAGCGCAATCAGAAGGTTCTCAAGGAGATCCTCGAGGGCTACGCCGCCGGCAAGAACGCGAGCGACCCCTACGCGAAGAAGCTCGCCGACTACTGGACGACGTGCATGGACGAGGAGTCGATCGAGAAGGGCGGCCTCAAGCCGCTCGCCGAGGCGTTCGCCACCATCGACGGCCTCAAGGACAGCAAGGACCTCGCCGCCACGGTGCGCGCGCTCTACGCGCTCGGCCTCCACCCGCTCGTCGGGTTCGGCTCGGGCCAGGACTACAAGGACGCGACGCAGGTGATCGGCCAGCTCGACCAGGGCGGCCTCGGCCTCCCCGACCGCGACTACTACTTCGACAAGGGCAAGAAGCCCGACGAGATCCGCGCCGCGTACGTCGAGCACGTCGGCAAGATGCTCGCGCTCGCGGGGCTCGAGTCCGAGTCGGCGAAGACGATCATGAAGATCGAGACCCAGCTCGCGAGCGCGGCCATGACCCGCGTCGAGCGGCGCGATCCGAAGAAGGTCTACCACCGGATGACGCTCAAGCAGCTGGTGAAGCTCGCGCCGGACTTCGGCTTCGAGACGTTCGTCACCGGCCTCAACGTCGCGGCCGACGCGCCGATCAACGTCGTGTCGCTCAACTCCGCGAAGAAGCTCGGCGACCTCAAGAAGGAGAAGCCCGAGGATCTCCGGGTGTACCTCAAGTGGCACGTGCTGCAGGAGCGCGCCGGCTCGCTGCCGAAGGCGTTCGTCGAGGAGGACTTCCGCTTCACCTCGCAGAACCTGAGCGGCGCCAAGGCGATCCTCCCGCGGTGGAAGCGCTGCGTGAAGTCGACCGAGGCCTCGCTCGGAGAGGCGCTCGGTCAGGGCTTCGTGAAGGCCACCTTCGGGCCCGACGGCAAGGCCGAGACGCTGGCGATGATCGGCGAGATCGAGGCGATCATGCAGAAGGATCTCGAGCAGATCCCCTGGATGGACGACGTCACCCGCAAGCGCGCGCTCGACAAGCTGCACAAGGTGAAGAACAAGATCGGCTACCCCGACGCGTGGCGTAACTACGACACGCTGGTGATCAGCCGCGAGGCGCACGCCAAGAACGTGCTCGCCGCCGAGGCGTTCGAGACCAAGCGCCAGCTCGCGAAGATCGGCAAGCCGCTCGACCGCAAGGAGTGGTACTGGCCGCCGAGCACGGTGAACGCGGGCTACGACCCGAACATGAACGAGATGTCGTTCCCCGCCGGCATCCTCCAGCCGCCGTTCTACAACAAGAAGGCGCCCGACGCGCTCAACTACGGCGCGATCGGCATGGTGATGGGCCACGAGCTCACCCACGGCTTCGACGACGAGGGCCGCCAGTTCGACGGCGACGGCAACATGTCGGAGTGGTGGACGGCGAAGGTGAACAAGGAGTTCGACAAGCGCGCGTCGTGCGTGGTCAAGCAGTTCGACGGCTACGTCGCCCTGCCCGACCCCGATCCGAAGAACGAGCTCAAGGTGAACGGCAAGCTCACGCTCGGCGAGAACATCGCCGACCTCGGCGGCCTCAAGCTCTCGTACCTCGCGTACAAATCCGCCCACAAGGACGCGCCCGCGGTCGGCAACTTCACCCCCGACCAGCAGTTCTTCCTCGGCTACGCCCAGGCGTGGTGCCAGAACGCGCGCCCGCAGTACCGCGCGATGCTCACCAAGGTCGATCCGCACTCGCCGCCGATGTGGCGGGTGAACGGGCCGGTGAGCAACATGCCGGAGTTCGCGAGCGCGTTTCAGTGCAAGGCGGGGAGCAAAATGGTCCGCGCGGATCGCTGCGAGGTTTGGTAGCGCCTGCGAGATAGGCGCGCGCGTAAGCGAGCGCCTGCGAGATAGGCGCGCGCGTAAGCGAGCGCCTGCGGGATAGGCGCTCGCTTACGCGCGCGCCTATTCGTGGGGGTCGACGTGGGCGAGCACGCCGTCCCGGCGCAAACGCTCCGCTGCGCGCCGACGCTCGCTCGGCGATGGCGGCTCGAGATCTTCGCGCGGGGCCCGAAGACCCAGCGACGCGTACTTCTCCAGGTAGAGCCGGTGATACGGGACCAGCTCCATCGTCGTGATCCCGAGCCCGGTGAAGAACTGCGCGAGGGCGTTGAGGTTTTCCTCGTCGTCGTTGACGCCCGGCACCAGGGGCGTGCGGAACTGCACCGTGGCGCCGCGCTCCACCAAGAGGGTCGCGTTTCGGAGGATGCGCTCGTTGGTCGCGCCGGTGAGCGCGCGGTGGCGCTCGGCGTTCATATGTTTGAGGTCGAACTGGAACACGTCGACGAGCCCGAGCACCGCCGCGACATTCTCCGAGGGCACCGCGCCCGAGGTCTGCACGCAGGTGTGCAGGCCATGGCGCTTGGCCTCCGCGAGCAGCGCGCGAACCGGCGCGAGGTGGAGCAGCGGCTCTCCGCCCGATACGGTCATGCCGCCGCCGCTCACCGCGAAGAAGTCTCGATCCCGCAGCACCTCGG
This sequence comes from Deltaproteobacteria bacterium, assembly GCA_022843175.1. GTDB lineage: Bacteria > Myxococcota_A > Polyangia > Polyangiales > JADJMO01 > JALHOE01. Next base: position 33,045 of record JALHOE010000047.1, on the reverse strand, counting down.
CCACGATCGCCGCGGGCGTCATCGCGCGGGCCGCGTCGCTGACGAACGACTCCGGGTTCTGGCACCAGGCGCAGCGCAGCGGGCAGCCCTCGAGGAACACCGTGGTGCGAATGCCGGGGCCGTCGTGGATGGAGAAGCGCTGAATGTCGAAGACGCGGCAGTCCTCGCTCGGGCTCACGCGAGCTCCGTGCGACCGATGATGTCGTCCTGAATCCGGCGCCCGAGGCGCGTGAAGTACGCGGAGTAACCCGACACCCGCACGATGAGATCGGCGTACGCGTCCGGCGTGCGCTGCGCCGCTCGCAGCGTGGCCGAGTCGGCGGTGTTGAACTGCAGGTGGAAGCCGCCCTTGTCGAAGTAGGCGCGAACGAGGTGCGCGGCGCTGTCGACGCCCTTCTCGGTTGCGAGGAGGCCGACCGGGAGGCGCATGTTGACCGAGTTGCCGTAGCCGATCGCCGTGTGATCGATGCGCGCGAGCGAGCTCAGCGCCGCGGTCGGGCCCCTTCGCTCGGCGCCGTTGCTCGGCGACATGCTGTTGGACAGCGGCTCGCCCGCGCGGCGCCCGTCGGGTGTCGCCGGCTCGAGCGCGCCCTCGTAGACGTTGAGTCCATAGGAGATGAGGCTCGCTTTGTAGTGGCCGCCGCACGCGGTCTTTCGCGAGCGCACCTTCGCGCAGAAGCGCGCGACGAGCTCCCGCGCGAGGCTGTCCACCTCGTCGAGGTCGTTGCCGAAGCGGGGCCCGCTCGAGAGTCGCTGCCGCAGCGCCTCGCGTCCGCGGAAGTCCGTGGCGAGCGCCTCGCCGAGCTCTGCCATCGTGACCACGCGGTCCTCGAAGACGAATTTGCGAATGGCGGCGAGCGAGTCCACCACCGTGCCGAGGCCGCCGCCGCCGACCGCGCCGAAGTTGTAGCGCGCGCCGCCCGCGGTCATGTCCTTCGCGTTGTCGATGCAGCCGTCGATCGTGCTCGAGATGAGCGGGTTGTGGAACCGCTCGGCCCAGATCGCGTCGCGCAGGTTGGTGGCCTCGGTGACCCACTCCACCAGCGAATCGAGCTGGCGGTAGAACGCCGCGAGCACCTCGTCGAACGAGGCCATCTGCGACGGATCCCCGGTGTCGACGCCGTCGCGGTTGCCGAAGAAGGTCGTCCGGCCCCGGTTGAACACCATGTCGAGCGCGGTGGGGAAGTAGACCTTCGAGCCCCCCGTCGCGCCGTAGGTGTCGCCGTTTCCGCTCGGCTCCACGCACCCGACGAGACAGTACTGGCGCGCGTCCTCGAGGGCGTATCCATCGCGGACCAACGCCGCGATGGCCGTCTCGTCGTTGAGGAAGGCCGGGGAGTTCGAGCGGCGGTGGATCGCCACCACCTGTCGCACGAACTCCCGCGGGCTCTTCTGCGAGACGCGGAACGACGCGGTGGTCGCGAGGTTGGTGTTGGCGAGCGCCTCGATGAACAGGTGGGTGAGCTCGTTGGTCGCGTCGTTGCCGTGCGCGTCGACCCCGCCGAGCGTGATGTTCTCGACGTCGGAGCCGAGGTGGTTGAGCTTGGCCCCGCCGAGGTTGGGCCAGATGACGACGTTGTTGTTCAACTTGACGATGAGCTCCTCGAGCAGCCGCAGCGCGTGCGCCCGCGTGAGCGCGCCGCTCGCCAGGTCGGCCTCGAAGTACGGGAACAGCAGCTGGTCGACGCGGCCGGGCGTGATGCCGCTGCCCGCGCCGTAGCTGATGATCGCCGCGTTCTGCGTGAACCACATCGACTGCACGGCCTCGGCGAAGGTTCGCGGGGGGAGCCAGGGCACGCGGCTGCACGCGTCGGCGATGCCCTCGAGCTCCGCGCGCCGCTCGGGATCGGCGACGGCGCTCGCCTCGGTGCGCGCCAACGCCGCGAACCGCTCGGAGAACGCGCGCATCGCGTCGCAAACGATCTCGACGCTCTCGAGGAACGCTCGCTCGCCGTCGTCGCGCGCGTGCTCCATGCGCGTGCGCGCTTGCTCGCGAATGCCCGAGAACCCGAGGCGCAGCACGTTCTTGTGTCCGAGGACGATGTGGGCCTGCGTGTCGGTGCAGCGACCGCGGCCCTTGAGGTTGTCCCCGGCGCCCGCGCGCACCGCCCGGACCAGCCGCGGCAGCTCGAGCGCCAGGCGACCGGCGCGGACCGCGCGCGCGCGGAGCGTCTCCGGCGTGTCCTCGTCGACGAGCCGCACGAGCTTGCGCACGCCGAAGCTACGCAGCTTGCGGCGCACCTCCCCCGGCGACAGGTCGAGCTTGCTCGAGAGCTGGTGCGACTCGAGCGCGGCGATCTTCGCGTCGCGCACCGTCTTGCCCCTCCAGTAGGGGATGAGCTCGTCGAAGAGCACGCGCTCGTCGTGCGGCTCGATGCGGTAGCCAAACGCCCTCAGCTCGTCGAAGAGGTGCTCGAACACGAAGGTGAAGTCGCCGCGTTCGGGGGCGATGGGCGGCGCGATGAGCTTGGTGGAGCGGTTTCCCACGAGGAGCTCGTCGGGCTCGATGCGCACGGTCATCTTCTCGAGGACGCGCGCGAGGGCTTTCGCCGCGCGCAACGACGGGTGCTGCCCCTCGGTCTCGCGGTGCGCCTCGGTGTAGTAGCGGGCGCGCTCCATGCAGAGCCAGTGCTCGGCGCGGAGCAGCCGCTCCTTCTGCGCCGCGTTCTTCGGGTGGAGCGCGCTCATCGACGCTTTCCTTTCTTGGGTGCCGGCTTGCGCCGCAGCTCGCGGAACAGGAGCGCGACGACGCGGCGCACGTGGCGCTTGCGGCTCTCGAGCGCCGCGGGCGCGAACGGATCGACGCCGTTGAGCCGTTGGAGCACGTGTCCGTGCGTGAAGTAGGTGACCACCATGCCGTAGACGCTGGTGAGCACGTGGGTGAGCTCGAGATCGTCCGGAGCGTGCGGCGAGAGCTCCGCGAGCCACTGCACTCCGAGCTGAAAGGCGGGGAGCGTGCGCTCCACGATCCGCTCGACGTGCCTTCCGCTCGCGACCTCGCGCTGCACGATGCAGCAGAAGGTGCGGTTCTCCGCGAGGAAGTCCGCATAGGCGTCGACCACGTCCTCGGCCTGCTCCCGGATCGAGGCGCGCTTGCCGAGGGCCGCCGTCAGCGTGGCGGTGAGGCGCGCGTAGTAGCCGTCGAGCAGCGCCTCGAGGAGCTCGTCCTTGGTGCCGAAGTGATAGTGGATGAGGGCTTTGTTGACGCCGGAGCGCTCGGCGATGTCGCGCGTGGTCGTCGCGTCGAAGCCGAGCTCGCCGAACAGCCGGTCCGCGGCGCCGAGAATCTTCAGGCGGGTCCGATCCTGCATCTTGGGCGATAGGTTTAGGCGCTTGGTCAACTTCGGCAAGGCCGCGCTCCGGCCGGCATGACCGAGATCATGCCCACCCCCACCGGCGGGCGGGATGCTCACGCGTGACCAAAGCCTCCGAACAAGCGTTGGAGCGGCTCCGCGACCCGTCGACGCTCGAGTGGTACGCGATCCCGCTGCTCGCGATCGTGCTCTACCTCTACGCGAAGGAAGCGGCGCGCGCGCGACGCACCGGCAAGTGGGACGCGATCCACGCCGGCCTCACGCTGTTCGGGATGGATTTCGTCAACGAGACGATCAACGGCTGGATCCTGAACCTGACCCACCGCTCGGCGCTGTGGACGGCGCCCGGCAAGACGGCGCTCCGCACGATGGTCGGGTGGAACCTCGAGATCATGTTCATGTTCGCGCTCGCCGGCCTGGTGTTCTTCCACACGCTGTCGACCGAGCGCGACGCGAAGATCCTCGGCCTGCCCGATCGTTGGTTCTGGGCGATCGCGTACTCGGCGTTCTGCGTGGCTGTGGAGTGGATGCTGAACGTCGGCGGACTGCTGGTGTGGGAGTACCCGTTCTGGAACCGCTCCTTCGCCGGGGTGTGGCTGATCTTCTTGTTCGGGTACTTCCACTTCTATGTCGCGACGATCCTCGTGCTGGCGATGCGCTCGGAGAGGAGACCGATCGCGATCGGGGCGATTTACGGGGTCGCGGTCGCGATGAACGTGGTCGGTATGGGCGTGCTCGGGTGGAGGTACTGACGGCGGGCGGCTGCGGCTGGGCTTGGGCTTGCGCTTGCGCTTGCGCTTGCGCCTGCGCCTGCGCCTGCGCCTGCGCCTGCGCCTGCGCCTGCGCTTGAGCGTGCGCCTGGGCCTGCGGTTGCGGTTGCGGCGCTCCACCTATTCCTCGGCTGCCGCACTACCGACTCACTACTGGGTCCGCCCTTGGGACCACAGCACGATGGGTCGGTCGTGCCGGACCACACGCGGTAGGTCGGATCCGCGTCGTCTTGATGGCAATACGCTCGATACCCACCGCCGAAGGGGCCGTCGTCAGGTGGAGCCGCGAGCGTGAGCGAGGCGGGTTGTATTGGGCACTGACAACCATCGACAACCCGCTCCCTGGCGGTCGCGGCTCCCGGCGCATCCGGTGGACGTTGATTTTTCTTGGTAACGCCAGGCGGCTTGCCCTGCGCCGGGACCACGGGGATAGTCGCCCGAACTACCTTCTGTCCGAGGAGATTGCGATGTCGCGCGCTGTACGTGCTCTTGCGGTTGTGATCGGTGTCGCCACGAGCGGCTGTCAGCTGATCGTCGGGATCGAACAAACCAACCCGAGCGAGGACGCCTCCATCGCCGTCGACACGTCGACGCCGAGCGTCGACAGCGGCGCGCCCGAGCAGGACTCCACGGTCCCCGACAGCTCCATGCCCGACGGCGGCGCCGACACGTCGACCCCGGTCGATACCGGCCCGAAGCTGTGCGAGCCGGCGACGCGGCGCTGCGCCGGCACGCTGCTTCAGCAGTGCAACGCCGTCGGCAGCGGCTGGGCCGACGTCGAGGTGTGCAAGGTCCTCTGCCTCGGCAGCGCGTGCAGCGGCAGCTGCACCCCCGGCGCGACTCAGTGCAAGGCCGACGGCAAGACGCCGCAGAAGTGCGACTCGGCCGGCACCTGGCTCGACGAGGCGCCGTGCACGTACGTCTGTCAGTCCGGCGCGTGCGGAGGCGAGTGCACCCCGGGCACCAAGGGTTGCGAGGGCACCACGCCGTGGACGTGCGACGCGAGCGGTAAGCGCACGCTCGGCACCGCGTGCGCGAGCGTCTGCGCCGAGGGAGCGTGCGTCGACAAGTGCACGCTCGGCGCGAAGCAGTGCAACGGCCTCGTGCCGGAGACGTGCGACGCGAGCGGCACCTACATCCCCGGGACCGCATGCCCGTTCGTGTGCAGCGCCGGTGTTTGCGCCGGCGAGTGTACGCCGGGCAGCAAGCAGTGCTCCGGCAAGACGCCGCAGACGTGCGACGCGACGGGCAAGTGGGTGAGCGCCGCGTCGCCCTGCGAGTTCAGCTGCGACGCGGGCACGTGCGCCGGCTGCAAGGCCGAGACCGAGTGCACGAACCCGTCGCTGCCGATCTGCGATCGAACGTCGGGCAAGTGCGTGGTCTGCCTCGCGGGCACCACGCAGTGCAGCGGGCGCTCGGTGCAGGAGTGCACCGCCTCGGCGACGTGGGTCGACAAGACGCTGTGCCCGTTCGTCTGCAGCGGCGGCGCGTGCGCTGGCGCGTGCGTCCCCGGCGCCAAGCGCTGCAGCGGTCGTGAGTCGCAGACGTGCTCCGCGGGCGGCGCGTGGACGACAACGGCCACGTGCAACGTGTGCAGCGGCGAAGGCGTCTGTAGCGGAGTCTGCGTGCCCGGTGCCAAGCAGTGCAGCGGCAGCATCCCGCAAACGTGCGACGCGACCGGTAACTGGACGAGCGGCACCGCATGCGCGTTCGGCTGCACGGGCGCCGGCGTCTGCACGACCACCTGCTCGAGCAACGCGCAGTGCTCTGCGCCGACGCCGGAGTGCGACACCTCGACGGGCAAGTGCACCGACTGCGTCGCGAAGAACGCATGCGGTGGCTGTGGCGCGCTGCCCGGCACCAAGGACGCCGCGTGCGGCACCTGCGGCACCTGGCGCTGTCAGGCCGACAAGTCGCTGAAGTGCGAGGGCGACACGCCCAACATCTGCGGCGGGTGCATGCCCATCACCGGCAGCATCGGAACCAAGTGCGGGGCCACCGGTTGCGGCACCATGCAGTGCGCGGCCGACAAGAACGCGCTCGTGTGCGTGGGCGACGCGCTCAACGAGTGCGGCGTCTGCCAGCCGAGCGCCATCAAGTGGACGGGCGGCTCGCCCGGCACCGCGTGCACCAGCGCGACGTGCGGCACCTGGAAGTGCAACGCGGGCAACAACGGCACGACCTGCGTCGCCGGCACGCAGAACGCGTGCGGCGGCTGCAAGCCGCTCTCGTACGCGCCCGGCACCTCGTGCGGCACCGCGCAGTGCGGCTCGAAGTACTACTGCAGCGGCACCGACGCGGTCGTCTGCCGATCGAACTGCTACGGGACGTCGACCGTCTGCTGCAACGCGAAGACCTGCAACACGAAGAACTTCTGCATCACCAGCTCGACTTACTCGTGCAAGAGCTCCTGTTTCAACGCCTGCGAGACGAGCGCGGACTGCGGCGGTCTCTGAATCCTTTCGGGGGGGAGCCCGATCCAAAGAGGTCGAGCACCCCGCGAGGAGCCATTACGGGTTAGGCGCTCGCTGACGCGCGCGCCTATCCGCCCCCCCACCCCCCCCCGCCGGGCGGGCGCGACCGCGCGCGCCTACGCGCAGACGCAGGCCCACGCGCAGACGCAGGCCCAGCCGCAGCGGCTAGAACGTCAGGCCGTTCACCGTGACCATCGCGCCGCCTGGGATGGCGACGGGCGCCGCGCTCCACGCCACGATCGCGCGCGGCTTCTCGGTCTTCCTCTTGGCGACATCCGTCGTCGAGCTCGAGAACCCGCCGTAGTGCACGATCTTCGGCAACAGCCAACCCGAAGCGAGACCCACCAATGCGCCCGCGAACACGTCTGACGCGTAGTGCACGTTGCCCACGACGCGCAGCGAGCCGGTCACCGTGGCCGCCATCATCGCGGTCACACACGCGCCGGTGTCCGCGTATTTGTTGCCGTAGAGCGGCAGCGCGCTGTGGTGCGCGCACACCAAGCCGGCGCTGGTGAACGCCGTCGACGCGTGGCCGGACATGAAGCTCGAGTTGTTGCTCTCGTTCGGGCGCTCGCGGCCGACGGTGCGCTTGACGAGGAACGTCACGAGCCCGTTGAGCGCGTGCGACTGCGTGTTGATGAGAGACATCTGCCACGCGACCTCGGGGCTGCTCCGCGCGAGGGCGACGCCGGCGTCGAGGAACGGCCACGCGAACATGCCGTAGAGGAGGTAGTCGCTGGCGCGGCGCGCCTTCATCTCACCGTCGGTCGTGTCGGCGCGGCCGAGCGCGATCACCTGTTGGTCGACGAGGATGCCGCCGCGCCAATGCGTGTCGGGCGCCTTGATGAACAGCTGCGCCGCGCCGAGGCCGGCGAGCAGCGTGCCCGTCGCGATGTATTCGACGGTGGAGAACTTGGGATGCTTCCACTCGAGCTTCTTCGGCTCGTCGTGAATCTTCGCGGGTATCGGCGGTTCGACCGACGATGGCTGCGCGAGTGCGGGTGCGGCGACGACGGTGACGGCGAGGGAGACGAGGATGGCGCGCAACTTCACAGTCACAGGAGCCTAATGCACCTATCGCGTACGTCACGGTGTCAAGGGTGCGACAGAGCCGTAGCTACGCCTGCTTCGCACGCACCAGGGCGGACTTCGGGAGGCGCACGTGGAACGTGCTGCCCTCTCCGGGCACCCCCGCGGACTCGACCCAGATCTCGCCGCCATGCTGCTCGACGATGCCCTGCGCGATGGTCAATCCGAGCCCGAGGCCGCCGTACTTCGCGCCGTGCGCGCGCCCGAATCGCTCGAAGATCAGGCCTTGTTTCTCGGGTGGGATACCGATCCCGAAGTCGCGCACGAACAGGTGGACGTGATTGGCCTCGGGCTCGACCGTAAGGACGACCCGACCCCCGCGCGGCGAGTAGCGAATCGCGTTCGACAGGAGGTTGGTGATGACCTGATCGACCCGGCTGCGATCGCCGTCCACCTCGACCGTGTCGGGAAGGACGAGCTCGATCGTATGCCGCTCGCTCAGCGCCTGGACACGCTCGGCGGCCTCGCGGACCAACGCGCTCAGCTCGTAGCGCGCGATCTCCAGCGAGAGACGGCCGATCTGCACGCGGCTGACATCGAGCAGATCTTCGACGAGCTTCGCCATGCGATCGATCTGACCGGTGATCGTGCGCAGCGACTTGGCCGGCGGCGCCTCGGGGTCGTCCTTGAGGCGGCGGAGCGCGAGCTGCGCCTGCGCCTTGGCGGCGGCGAGCGGCGTGCGCAGCTCGTGGGAGGCCGCCGCGATGAACGCGTCCTTGGCCTCGTTGGCGCGGCGGAGCGCCTGCTCGGCGCGCACGCGCTCGCGGATGTCGCGCGCGACCGAGATGAAGCGACCGCCGCGGGAACCAAACGCGACGTACTGGAGGAGCACCTCGACGGGGAACTCGTCGCCGTCCTTGCGCCGGTAGCTCGTTTGATAGGTGAGCGAGCCCTCGGCGCTGCTCTGCAGCGGCGCGACCATCTCGCGAAAGCGCTCCTCGGTGACCTCCGGCTGCAGCGCACCGATCGTCAGCGCGTCGAGCTCGTCGCGCGTGTATCCGAGCTGCGTCACCGCGCCGTGGTTCGCGTAGCAGACGCCGAGATCGGCCCCCTGGATCATCAGCACGCAGTCGAGCGTCGCGTCGAGGGTGGCCTTGAACTCCGCGAGGTGCTCGCGGTCGCGCTTCTGGTCGTCGACGTCGGTCATCGTGCCGATGAAGCCGGCCGGGTTCCCGCGCGCGTCGTTCTCGGGGACGGCGCGCATCAGAAACCAGCGAAACGCGCCGTCGTTCGCGCGGCGGAGGCGATGCTCGACGACGAGCTCGCGGCCGCCCTCGATCAGCTCGGTGCGCGCGGCGATCAGCGCGCTCCGGTCGTCCGGGTGGACGGCGTCGAGCCAGCCGCCCTTCGCTGTCTGTTCGAGCGACAGCCCGGTGTAGTCCTTCCAGACGTGGTTGCACCAATACACCTCGCCGTCCGGGCGCCCGGCGAGGACGCACAACGGCATGGAGTCGGTGACGTTCTGGAAGCGGATCTCGCTCGCGCGCTCGAGCAGCTCGCGCTCCTTCTGCCGGATCACCGCCTCTCTCCGCTCGAGCCGCTTTCCTCGCCCCCACAGGTCGATGAAGACCTGCACCTTGGTGCGGAGAATGTCGGGATCGAACGGCTTGAGCAGGTAGTCGACCGCGCCGGCCGAGTAGCCGCGGAAGATGTTGGCCTGGTCACGGCTGATCGCGGTGAGGAAGATGATCGGAATGTGGCGCGTCCTCTCGCGCTCCTTGATGATCCGCGCGGTCTGCGTGCCGTCGAGGCCCGGCATCTGCACGTCCATCAAGATGACGGCGAACTCCTCCGAGAGGAGACGTTTGAGCGCCTCTTCTCCCGAGCTCGCCTTCACGATGCGCTGGCCGAGCGGCTCGATGATGCCCTCGAGCGCGATCAGGTTCGCCGGGTGGTCGTCGACGATGAGGATGCTCGCCTGCAGCGTCTCCTGCTCGGCGCGCGCCGTGGGGCGGGGAGAGGACTCCTCGCCCGATTGTTCGCGATGTTCGCGGTCGCTCACGGGGCTCGCAGCGGTCAAGAAGACCTCGCGGTGGTCAGCTGCGCAACCACAGCTTGATCAGCTCGAGGAGCTTCTCCGTGTCGACCGGCTTCGGCAAGTAGTCCGAGGCGCCGGCCTCGATGCACTTGTCGCGGTCGTCCTTCAGCGCCTTGGCAGTGATCGCGATGATGGGAAGGCTGCGAAAGCGCGGGTTCTGCCGGATCGCGCGCATCGTCTCGTAGCCGTCCATTTCGGGCATCATCACGTCCATGAGGACAATGTCAACGTCGGGGTGGTGGCCCAGCGCTTCGATGCCGGCCTTCCCATTCTCGGCGTAGAACACTTGCATCCGCTGGTTCTCTAGGACGCTGGTGAGGGCGAAGATGTTGCGCACGTCGTCGTCGACGACGAGCACCTTCTTGCCGTCGAGATCGATGTCGTCGTCGGTGCGGACCCCCTCGAGCGCGCGGCGGCGCTCCTCGGGGATTTTTAGGTCGGGGCGGTGGAGAAACATCGCGGTCTCGTCGAGCAGCTTCTCGGCGGACTTGGCGACGCCCTTGGGGATAATCGACTCCACGTATTTGCGGAGGCGCCCTTCTTCTTTCTTACCGAGCTCGCGCCCGGTGTAGACGACGACCGGCAGCTCGGCGAACTGCGGCTTGAGCTTCACCTGCTCGATCAGCGCGTAGCCGTCCTTATCGGGCAGTCCGAGGTCGACGACCATGCAGTCGAACGGCTCGGTCTCGAGGAGCTTCGCCGCCTCCTCGGCCGAACCGGTGGAGACGACGTCGACGTCGCCGCCGTCGCCGATCAGCTCGATGATCGCCTTGCGCTGGATCTCGTCGTCCTCGACGAGGAGCAAGCGCTTCACGTTGCGCTCGAGGAACGCCGAGATGTTGGTGAACGCGCTCTCGAGGACTTCCTTCGTCACCGGCTTCTCGAGGTACGCGAACGCGTGCATCGCGGCGCCGCGCTGGCGCTGATCGGTGACGGTGATGACGTGCACCGGGATGTGCCGGGTGCGCGGGTTCTTCTTCAGCTTCTGAAGGAGCTGCCATCCGTCCATGATGGGCAGCCGCACGTCGAGGGTGATCGCGTCGGGGAGGATCTCGTTCGCGAGCGCGAGCCCGGTGTCCCCGCGGGTCGCGACCACGCCCTTGAACCCCTTGTCGCGCGCCATCCCGAGGAGGAGCCCCGCGAAGGTCTCGTCGTCCTCGATGATCAGCACCACGCGATCGCCCGCGCGGATGTGCTCGCGGTCGTCCTTGATCGGACGGAGCTGTGCCTTCACCGACTCCGAATCGGGGGGAATCGCCGCCGTCGGGAGGCCCGGCTCGCGCGTCTCGCGAAAGCGGTGGGGCTCCTCGGAGTCGCGCTGGTTCTCCGGCGCGCGGTACTCGTCCGGGAGGTAGAGCGTGAACGTGCTCCCCTTGCCGGGCGTGCTCTCGAGCTGGATCTCGCCGCCGAGGAGGCGGGCGATCTCGCGGCTGATGGAGAGGCCGAGACCGGTGCCGCCGTACTTGCGCGCGGTGGAGCCGTCGGCCTGCTGGAACGCCTCGAAGATCAGCTTCTGCTTGTCCTTCGCGATGCCGATGCCGGTGTCGTGGACGTCGAAGGCGATCACGTTGGACGCCGCGTTGAGGAACTCGCTGTCGAAGCGGGGGCGCTTCTCGACCTGACGAACCGTGAGCCGCACGTACCCCTTCTCGGTGAACTTGAAGGCGTTGGCGAGGAGGTTCTTGAGCACCTGCTGCAAACGCTGCGGATCGGTGCGAATGGTGGGCGGCGCGGCGCGCACCTCGGTCTGGAACTCGAGGCCCTTCTGCGCGGCGACCGCGCTGAAGTTGCGCTGGGCGAGATCTTCGACCTCCTTGATCACGATGTCGCGCGGCTCGACCTGCATCTTGCCGGCCTCGACCTTCGACAGGTCGAGGATCTCGTTGATCAGCGTGAGGAGGTCGCCGCCGGAGGCGTAGATGGTCTGCGCGTACTCCACCTGTTTGGTGGAGAGGTTCCCGTCCTTGTTGTCGGAGAGGAGCTTGGCGAGGATGAGCAGCGAGTTGAGCGGCGTGCGCAGCTCGTGGCTCATGTTGGCGAGGAACTCGCTCTTGTACTTGGAGATGAGCGCGAGCTGCTCGGCCTTCTCTTCGAGGCTGGTGCGCGCCAGCTCGACCTCGCGGTTCTTCTCCTCGACCTTCGTCTTCTGCTCCTCGAGCAAGCGCGCCTTGTCCTCGAGCTCCTGCGCCTGCGTCTCGAGGTGGCTGTTGGTGCGCTTGAGCTCGTCCTGCTGGATCTGGAGCTCCCGCGACTGCGACTGCAGCTCCTGGGTGAGCGACTGCGACTGGAGCAGCAGCTCCTCGGTGCGCATGTTCGCGCTGATCATGTTCAGCACGACGCCGATCGACTCCATCAGCTGATCGAGGAAGATCTGGTGGATGGCGCTGAACGGATGGAACGACGCCAGCTCGATGACCGCCTTGACCTCACCCTCGAAGAGCACGGGCAACACGATGATGTTGAGCGGCGGCGCCTCGCCGAGGCCGGACGAGATGTTGATGTAGTCGGCCGGGACCTTGGTGAGGAGGATCGGCTTCTTCTCGAGCGCGCACTGCCCGACGAGCCCCTCGCCGAGACGGAAGCGGTTGCTGACGCTCTTGCGCTCGCGGTACGCGTAGCTCGAAGTGAGCTTGAGCGTGGGGACGTTGGCCTCGTTGTCCATCATGAAGAACGCGCCGTGATGCGCGCCGACGAGCGGCGTGAGCTCGCTCATGATCAACCGCGCGACGGCGTCGAGGTTCTTCTGCCCCTGCATCATGCCGCTGAAGCGAGCGAGGTTGGTCTTGAGCCAGTCCTGCTCCATGTTCTTCTGCGTGGTCTCACGCAGATTGACGATCATCTGGTTGATGTTGTCCTTCAGCGCGGCCACCTCGCCGGCGGCCTCGACGCTGATCGACCGCGTGAGGTCGCCCTTGGTCACCGCGGTGGCGACCTCGGCGATCGCACGGATCTGCGTGGTGAGCGAGGCCGCGAGCTGGTTGACGTTGTCGGTCAGCTGACGCCAGGTGCCCATCGCGCCGGGCACCTTCGCCTGACCACCGAGCTTGCCCTCGATACCGACCTCGCGCGCCACCGTGCTGACCTGCTCGGCGAACGTGCCGAGCGTGTCGGTCATGTTGTTGATCGTGTCCGCCAGGGCGGCGATCTCGCCCTTCGCCTCGACGCCGACCAGCTTCTGGGTGAGGTCGCCGTTCGCGACCGCGGTGACGACCTTGACGATCCCGCGCACCTGCGTCGTGAGGTTCGACGCCATGAAGTTCACGTTGTCGGTGAGGTCCTTCCAGGTGCCGGCGACGCCGGGCACCCTTGCCTGGCCACCGAGCTTGCCCTCGACGCCCACCTCGCGCGCCACCGCGCTCACCTGCTCGGCGAACGTGCCGAGCGTGTCGGTCATGTTGTTGATCGTGTCCGCCAGGGCGGCGATCTCGCCCTTCGCCTCGACGGTGAGCTTCTGCTTCAGGTCGCCGGTGGCGACCGCGGTCACGACCTTGACGATGCCGCGCACCTGCGTGGTGAGGTTGCGCGCCATGTGATTCACGTTGTCGGTGAGGTCCTTCCAGACGCCGCTCACGCCCTTCACCTCGGCCTGGCCGCCGAGGCGCCCCTCGCTACCGACCTCCTTGGCGACGCGGGTGACCTCGGACGCGAAGCTGTTGAGCTGGTCGACCATCGTGTTGATGGTGTTCTTCAGCTCGAGGATCTCGCCCTTCACGTCGACGGTGATCTTCTTGGAGAGATCGCCCTTCGCGACGGCGGTGGTGACCAACGCGATGTTGCGCACCTGATCGGTCAGGTTGCGCGCCATGAAGTTCACGTTGTCGGTGAGGTCCTTCCAGACGCCGCTGACGCCCTTCACGTCCGCCTGACCACCGAGCTTGCCCTCGGTGCCGACCTCCTTCGCGACGCGCGTCACCTCGCCCGCGAACGAGCGGAGCTGGTCGACCATGATGTTGATCGTGTTCTTCAGCTCGAGGATCTCGCCCTGCGCCTCGACGGCGATCTTCTGGCTCAAGTCGCCGTTCGCGATCGCGATCGAGACCTTGGCGATGTTTCGCACCTGATCGGTCAGGTTGCGCGCCATGAAGTTCACGTTGTCGGTGAGGTCCTTCCAGACGCCGCTGACGCCCTTCACGTCGGCCTGGCCGCCGAGCTTGCCCTCGGTGCCGACCTCCTTCGCGACGCGGGTGACCTCACCCGCGAAGGAGCGGAGCTGATCGACCATCGTGTTGACGGTCTCCTTCAGCTGGAGCACCTCGCCGCGCGCCTCGACGGTGATCTTCTGGCTCAAGTCGCCGTTCGCGACCGCCGTCGTGACCTTGGCGATGTTTCGCACCTGGTCGGTCAGGTTGCCGGCGAGGACGTTGACGTTGTCGGTCAGGTCCTTCCACACGCCGCTGACGTTCTTCACCTCGGCCTGCCCGCCGAGCTTTCCCTCGGTGCCGACCTCGCGCGCGACGCGGGTGACCTCCGCGGCGAAGCTGTTGAGCTGGTCCACCATGATGTTGATGGTGTTCTTCAGCGCGAGGATCTCGCCGCGCGCCTCGACGGTGATCTTCTGGCTCAAGTCGCCGTTCGCGACCGCCGTCGTGACCTTGGCGATGTTTCGCACCTGATCGGTCAGGTTGCCGGCGAGGACGTTGACGTTGTCGGTCAGGTCCTTCCACACGCCGCTGACGCCGCGGACGTCGGCCTGGCCGCCGAGCTTTCCCTCGGTGCCGACCTCCTTGGCGACGCGGGTGACCTCACCCGCGAAGGAGCGGAGCTGATCGACCATCGTGTTGATGGTGTTCTTCAGCTCGAGGATCTCGCCCTTCACGTCGACGGTGATCTTCTTGCTCAAGTCGCCGTTCGCGACGGCGGTGGTGACCTCGGCGATGTTGCGCACCTGCGCGGTGAGGTTGTTGGCGAGGAGGTTGACGTTGTCGGTGAGGTCCTTCCAGGTGCCGGCGACGCCGGGCACTTGCGCCTGCGCGCCGAGCTTGCCCTCGACGCCCACCGTGCGGGCCACGTCGGTCACCTGCTCGGCGAAGATGCCGAGCGTCTCGCACATGCTGTTGATGGTGTCCGCGAGGGCGGCGATCTCGCCCTTCGCCTCGACGCGCAGCCGCTGGGTGAGGTCTCCGTTGGCGACCGCGGTCACGACGCGCGCGATGCCGCGCACCTGCGTCGTGAGGTTGGCGGCCATGAAGTTCACGTTGTCGGTGAGGTCCTTCCAGGTGCCGGAGACGCCCTTCACGTCGGCCTGCCCACCGAGCTTGCCCTCGGTGCCGACCTCCTTCGCGACGCGGGTGACCTCGGCGGCGAACCCGTTGAGCTGATCGACCATCACGTTGATGGTGTTCTTCAGCTCGAGGATCTCGCCCTTGGCGGAGACGGTGATCTTCTTCGACAGGTCGCCCTTCGCGACGGCGGTGGAGACCTCGGCGATGTTACGAACCTGATCGGTCAGGTTCGACGCCATGAAATTGACGTTGTCGGTGAGGTCCTTCCAGGTGCCGGAGACCCCCTTCACGATCGCCTGACCACCGAGCTTTCCTTCTGTACCGACCTCGCGCGCGACGCGCGTGACCTCGGCGGCGAAGCTGTTGAGCTGATCGACCATCGTGTTGATGGTGTTCTTCAGCTCGAGGATCTCGCCCTTCACGTCGACGGTGATCTTCTTGCTCAGGTCGCCGTTCGCGACGGCGGTCGTGACCTCGGCGATGTTGCGCACCTGCGCGGTGAGGTTGTTGGCGAGGAGGTTCACGTTGTCCGTGAGATCCTTCCAGGTGCCGGCGACGCCGGGCACTTGCGCCTGCGCGCCGAGCTTGCCCTCGACGCCCACCGTGCGCGCGACGTTGGTGACCTGCGCCGCGAAGATCTGCAGCGTCTTGGTCATGTTGTTCAGCGTGTCGGCGAGGGCCGCGATCTCGCCCTTCGCCTCGACACCGACCAACTTCTGCGTGAGGTCGCCGTTCGCGACCGCGGTCACGACCTTGACGATGCCGCGCACCTGCGTCGTGAGGTTGGCGGCCATGAAATTGACGTTGTCGGTCAGGTCCTTCCAGGTACCCGACACGCCCTTCACGTCGGCCTGGCCGCCGAGCTTCCCCTCGGTGCCGACCTCCTTCGCGACGCGCGTAACCTCGGCCGCGAAGCTGTTGAGCTGATCGACCATCGTGTTGATGGTGTTCTTCAGCTCGAGCACCTCGCCCTTGGCGTCGACGGTGATCTTCTTCGAGAGGTCGCCGCGGGCGACGGCGGTGGAGACGTCGGCGATGTTGCGCACCTGATCGGTCAGGTTGCGCGCCATGAAATTCACGTTGTCGGTGAGGTCCTTCCAGACGCCGGAGACGCCCTTCACCTCGGCCTGCCCGCCGAGCTTTCCCTCGGTGCCGACCTCCTTCGCGACGCGGGTGACCTCGCCCGCGAACGAGCGGAGCTGATCGACCATCGTGTTGACGGTCGTTCCGATGCGGAGGAACTCTCCGCGCACCGGCTGCCCCTCGAACTCGAGGGCCATCTTCTGCGAGAGGTCGCCCTGCGCGACGCTCGTCAGCACGCGCGCGATCTCGGTGGTGGGCTGCACGAGGTCGGCGACGAGCTGGTTGACCTTCTGCAGCTTGAGCGCCCACGCGCCGTGCAGATCGCCGATCGCCGCGCGCTCCTGCATGCGGCCCTCGCGGCCGACGATCTGCTCGAGTCGCACGATCTCGCCCGTGACGTGCTCGCTCCGCTTGGCGACGCTGTTGAACGCCTTCGCGATCTCGTTGAGGACGCCGTTGCCCTTCTTCACCGGCAGTCGCACCGAGAACTCGCCGTTGCCCATCGCGAGCAACGCCTCGTGCAGCGTGCGGAGCTGCGCCTCGGTGCTCCCGTCCGCGGCGCTCGTGCCCTTCTTCGACTCCTCCTCGACCTTCCGGGACGACACCGAACGACCGGCCCGGGAGCGACTCGCCTGCTTCTTGCCGTTGCCGTTCTTGCTGGCGCTCGTCGGATCGTGAATGTCCACGGGGACTCCTTGAGGGACTGGTCGTAGCGAAGGGGGCGAGCTCCACGCAGCCGCTCGCGCGCACACAAAGGGGAGCCGATGCTGGATGACCGAGCCTCCGCTGCGTTGCGCTTCGGAGGCACGATTTCTTGCGGTCGAGACTGCTCGCGTCGTCGCAATCGGGCGCAGCGCGAGCAGGGTGCCGAGCGGGTGGCGGCGGCCCGAGAACGGCCCCTCATTGCTCGCGTCGCGCTCGCTTCTCCCCCGGTGCTACGCTCTGCGTCATGGATCCGAACGCCGCCAAGCCGAAGGTCATCCTCCGCCACTGCGACGCCTACGACCCGGAGGCGATCCGCAAGATCGTGCGCGAGGGTCTCGAGGAGCTCGGCCTTCGCCCCTTCGGCCGCACGTTGCTCAAGCCGAACGTGGTCGCGAGCGGCGAGCTGTTCGAGCACGCCCACACGCGCGTCGAGTTCGTCGAGGGCGTGATCCTCGCGCTCAAGGACCGCGCGTCGTCCCAAGAGGGCCCGCGGCTCGAGGAGATCGCGGTCGGCGAGCGGTGCGGCATCACGGTGCCCACGCGCTTCGCCTTCGAGGGCGCCGGGTTCTATCCGATGTTCAAGCGCACCGGCGTGCAGCACTACTGCTTCGAAGAGGTGCAGCAGGTCGAGGTCCGCTACACGCACAAGGAGCGTCTGCGCGACTACGTGTTCACGCCGGAGCCCGTCGCGCGCGCCGACTTCTTCGTCAACCTGCCGAAGTTCAAGTCGCACCCGTGGACGACGGTCACCTTCTCGATGAAGAACTACATCGGGATCCAGGACGACCGCCACCGTCTCATCGACCACGACCACAAGCTCGACGAGAAGGTCGCCGACCTCCAGCACATCGTGCAGCCGCGCTTCATCGCGATCGACTGCATCATCGCGGGCGAGGGGCGCATGCTCACGCCGATCCCGCGGAACATGAACCTGATCATCATGGGCAACAACCAGTGCGCGGTCGACGCGGTCGGTTGCATGATCATCGGCGTCGACCCGCACAGCGTCCCGCACATCCGCATGGCGTCGGAGCGCGGCTTCGGCCCGCTCGACCTCGAGCACATCGACGTGTCGGGCGACGTCAGCCTCGCAACGGCCAAGGAACGCGCGAAGGGCTTCAAGGTCGGCCTCATTCGCGTCGAAAAGTACTTCGAGGGCACCAACATCACGGCCTACGCCGGCCCGCCGCCCGAGAAGGAGCACACCGACTACTGCTGGGGCGGCTGCCCGGGCGCCATCGAGGAGGCGATCGAGATCATCCGCCTGTTCGACGAGCAGACCGACACCAAGATGCCGCGCCTGCACGTCGTGTTCGGCAACTACCAGGGCGGCATCGACGCCCGCCCCGGCGAGAAGGTCATCTTCATCGGCGACTGCGCCGAGTGGAAGGGCCAGCTCGGCGACAAGCTCGTGCAGATCAGCAGCAAGTACAAGGGGCGCGAGACGAAGGACCCGCACCACGCCAAGCACGACGACATCTACGCGAAGCTCGTGAGCGTGAGCGCCAAGTTCCTCGCCAACCGCAACGAGCCGTCGATCCGACTCGAGGGCTGCCCGGTGAGCGTCGCCGAGCAGATGCTGGCGATCGTCACCGTCGCCGGCCTGAAGAACCCGATCTTCGATCCCGACAACATCCTCGGCTTCAACAAGGCCTACCTCGGCTGGCGCGCCGCGGCCGCGGCCAAGCGTCTCCGCGGCATCCCCTACCAGAAGCCCGGCATCTCCGAGCGCGGCGACGGCGCCCCGACGATCAACAAGGACACGGCGAGCTACCTCGCCCCCACCGACGCCGAAGAATAGGCGCGCGCGTCAGCGAACGCCGAAGCCGTACCCAACGACGCTAAGCCGGCACATCCGACGCGAAGAACGTCACCGTCGCCTCGACCTCGACGTTGTCCTTGATGACGAACGCCCCGAGCGGCCCCTTCACCTCGGCGAAGCCGAGCCCCTTGATCGACACCGTGCCCTTGGCGGTGAACACGCGCGCCGCGCCGTCGGTGCGCACGGTGATCTTGAGGTCTGCGCGAGTCTCCTGCTTGCCGACCACCCGCACGGTCGGCGCGGCGGCGGTGCCCTCGCCGCGGATCACCAGCTCGTTCATCCCGCCGAACACCTCGGCGACGATCTTGTGCTCGATGTCGCGGATGTCGGAGGCCGAGAGCACCTTGTGATCGACGGCGCCGCGCTTGAGCGCCCCGACGACCTTGATGGCGCTCGGCTGCACCACCAGCTCGCCGTGCCAGCGCTCGCCCTCGTTCGACGCCTTGCCACGCGCGACCTCGCCCTTGAGCTCTAGATCGTGCGCGAGCGCAGAGAACAGGCCGCCGGCGCGGGTGCGGAGCGTGACGGAGGAGCGGGCGGGGTCGAGCGCGAAATCCACCCCCGCTTTCTATCACCAGCCGGCGGTCACTGCGGCAGGTTCGCGTACAGGACATCGATCGCGAGCACCGCGCCGCTCGCGAGCGTGAGCGCACCCTCGGTGACGAGCCGGCGCGTCCAACCCGCCTCGCCGCGGGTCCACAGCTCGAGCTCCTGCCGCTCGTGCGACACGATCAGGTACTCGCGGAGCGCGTCGATCTGCAGGTAGTCCTCGAGCTTGACCCCGCGGTCCTTTTTCTCGGTCGTCCGGCTCGTGACCTCGACCAGCAAGGTGGGGTTCACCCTCGTGTCGGCGTCGACGGGATGCGTCTCGTCGGAGCAGTACACCGAGAGGTCGGGGTAATACCCGACCCATCCCCTGGCCGCCGCGTTCACCCCGAGGCGTTGATCGGAGCGCTCGAGGATGCAGGGGCCGGCGCCCAACGAAGGGCGGATCGCATCGTGCAGCCGACCGCAGAGGAGATTGTGACGGCGGCTCGCGCCGGCCATCGCGACGATCTCGCCGTCGATGAGCTCGTGGCGCTCGGCCGCCTCGCGCTCGAAGCGCAGGTATTCGATGAAGTCGACGGCCCAACGCGACGGGTTCGCGCTCATCGCGAATGACAGGCTAGCACGCGCAGTCGACGGTCACGCCTGCGTCGCGATCACACCCCGCGCCGTCTCGGTGTAGCGGAGCTTCGGGAACTCGCGCTTCGCGGAGTTGAGCTGCCACTCGCCCTGGAAGAGGATGACGCCGCGGCCGCGCACGTCGACCGCGGGGATGCCGACCCGCAGGCGGTCGAAGTCGAGCAGCTGCTCGTTGGTGAGCGGCGTGCCGTCCTCGTGGGTGACCCACCGGCAGAACTCGGTGTTCATCGTCTCGAGGCGGACCTTCGCGTCGTACTCGTTCTCGAGGCGGTATTTCACGACCTCGAGCTGCAGACGCCCGACGGCGCCGAGGATGGCGTCGCCCTCGCGGCCCTCCGGCGGACGATAGAGCTGGATGGTGCCCTCTTGCGCGAGCTGCTCGAGGCCCTTCTTGAGCTGCTTGCGACGGAGCGGATCGGCCATCACCACGCGCGCGAAGTGCTCGGGCGCGAACGAGGGGATCTCCTCGAACGCGAACTTCTTGCCGCTCGTGACGGTGTCGCCGATCTCGAAGATGCCCGGGTCGTAGACGCCCATGACGTCGCCCGCGTAGCCCTCTTCGACGATGGTGCGCTCCTGCGCGAGGAAGGTGGTGGGGTTGGCGAGCCGGATCGGCTTGTCGGTCCGCACGTGGTGCACCTTCATGCCGCGCTCGAACTTGCCGCTGCACACGCGCATGAAGGCGATGCGGTCGCGGTGCTGCTTGTCCATGTTCGCCTGGATCTTGAAGACGAACGCGGAGAAGTCGTCTTGATCGGGCGGGATCGGGCCCTGGCTCGACGCGCGCGGCGGAGGCGGCGGCATGAGCTCGCAGAACTCGTTGAGGAACGGCTCGACGCCGAAGTTGTTCATCGCCGAGCCGAAGAACATCGGCGACACCTCGCCGGCCTCAAACTTGTCGCGGTGGAACGCGTCGCCCGCCTCGTCGAGGAGCGAGGACTCCTCCTGCAAGCGATCGAAGCCCTCTTGGCCGAGCGCCTCGCGCAGCAGGGGATCGTTGACGCCGGTGACGACCGCGTCGGCGACGGCGGAGCCCGACTGCGCGCTCGAACCCTGCTTGGCCGACTCGAACAGCCAGACTTTCTTCGACACGCGGTGATACACGCCGGCGAAGTGCGGCCCGCGGTAGATCGGCCAGGTCATCGGATAGACGCCGATGCCGAGCACGGACTCGACCTCGCCGATGAGATCGAACGGCTCGCGGCCGGGGCGGTCCATCTTGTTGACGAAGGTGAAGATCGGCATCGACCGCTGACGGCAGACGCGGAACAGCTTCTTCGTTTGCGCTTCGACGCCCTTGGCGCAGTCGAGGATCATCACCGCGCCGTCCGCCGCGTGGAGCGTGCGGTAGGTGTCCTCGCTGAAGTCGGCGTGGCCCGGCGTGTCGAGGAGGTTGAGCTGGAGCCCGTGATAGGGGAACTGCAGCACCGACGACGTGATCGAGATGCCGCGCTCGCGCTCGAGGTCCATCCAGTCGGACACCGCGGCGGCGCGGCCGCGCTTGGCCTTGACCGCGCCGGCGAGCTGGATGGCTCCGCCGTAGAGCAGGAGCTTCTCGGTGAGCGTGGTTTTGCCGGCGTCCGGGTGCGAGATGATCGCGAACGTCTTGCGACGGCGGATCTCGCGGGCGAGGTTCGGGTCGGACATCGGGCCGCCTCAATTAGCACAAGTCGGCCATCGGCGGCGTGAGGCGCTCGCTCACGCGCGCGCCTGTGGGACCGACCGCCAATAGGCGCGCGCGTCAGCGAGCGCCTTTGTGATCGCACCAATAGGGTGACCGATAGGCGCTCGCTTACGCGCGCGCCTGTCGGTGACCACCACCCAATAGGCGCGCGCGTCAGCGAGCGCCTATCGCCGAATCACTCGACCGGGGGCGGCGCGGCGAGGCAGGACTTGAGCTCGGGCGTGTCGCGCCAGGCGCAGGCGCCGGCGGCGTTGCGCTCGCAGGTCGCCTTCGCGTAGCAGGCGTACTCCGGCCGGAACTCGCAGGTGGTGATCACGCTCTTGTCGCTGCAGACCTGGCCGCTGCAGCCCGAGGGCTTGCAGGCCGCCTTCGGCGCGACGGTGCAGCCGCAGCCGCAGTCGTCGCTGAACGAGGTCTCGCCCGCGGCGAAGTCGCACGTGTAGCGGATGACCATGCACATCTCTTTGCTGGTGCCGACGTAGCGCTTCGTCGGATCGCTGAGATCGCACTTCTTCGGCTCGACGCCGCAGCGGTAGCCGCACTTGTTGCCGGCCTCGCAGGTCGCGTAGCCGAGGCACTTCACCGTGATGTACGACTGGCCGTTGCAGTCGGCCGCGGCCTGGCAGTAGGTGCCGACCGACTCGTACTTGTGCCAGTTGGCGGTGCCGCTCTTCGCGAGCTTGAACGACTCGTTCGCCGCGCCGAGGCTCACCCGGTAGTGCGTCGACTTGCCGCTCTTCTTGGAGAGGAGGCGCAGGCCGCCGATGTAGCTGCCCTTCACCGGCTTGTAGCCAATGAACTTGCCCTCGTCGCGGAGCGGCTCACACGGCGCCTTGATGCACCAGATCGTCTTGGTGCTGAGGTACGTGCCGTCCGACTTGAGGACGATGTTGTCGAAGTCGGCCGACGTGGACGTCGTGTTGAACGCGCCGACGAGCTTCTCGCCGTAGAGCGACAGCGCGCCCGCGTTCTCGGTGGTGTCTCCCTCGGACTCCGCGTCCTCGTGATCGGCGTTGACGGCACAGCCGGTGAGGGCAAACGAGGCGACGAAGCAGGCAGCGAGGAAGGCGCGCATGGGATCACTCCGGGGAGGGTGAGGGGATGTGGGCGCGGGTCTTACGCCGGCGACTGAACGTTCGCAAGCGCCATCGCCATTTTCCCGGTTAAGGCGCGCAAAGTGCGCTTGCGCTGGGCATCGTCACGGTGGCGACCGCGGACCGGGCGTCGAGGCTCACCGTCGTCGACGTCAGCCACGTCGCGGCCGAGCAATCCCAGGTGGCCACCGAGGTGCGGGCGCAGAGGCCGACGCGGATCGTCGCCTTCATGCGGGTCCGCGGGACCGTCAGCGTCGGGACCGACGGGGTGTCGACGCGCGTCTGCGTGGTGAAGGAGTCCTCGAACAGGATGCGATCGCGATCGAACCGCACGACCAGCGGCCGGACGTAC
Source organism: Deltaproteobacteria bacterium (assembly GCA_022843175.1). GTDB lineage: Bacteria > Myxococcota_A > Polyangia > Polyangiales > JADJMO01 > JALHOE01. The sequence continues at coordinate 10,213 of JALHOE010000047.1, read as the reverse complement.
GACGACTTCGGCGGGCACGTCGGCAGGCCGTGCACCTCGACGGGCCTCGTCTCGGGGCCCACGCCCCGATCGCACCCGACGAGCGCGAGCGCGAACAACGCCGTGAAGGAGAGACCCCGCAAGCGCACTCTTTACGATACTCCGGCGCCCACATAGCGTGCGCGCGTCCCATGCCGTCTGATCTTCTCCTGGAAATCGGCTGCGAAGAGCTGCCGGCCTCGTTCGTCGATGGCGCGCTCGCCGCGCTGCCGGCCCTCCTCGCCAAGCGCTTCGAGGCGCTCCGGCTCGCCCACGGCGCGATCAAGCCGCTCGGCTCGCCGCGTCGGATCGCGGTGATCGTCGAGGGCATCGCCGATCGCCAGCCGGACATCGAAGAAGAGATGACCGGCCCGCCCGCGACGGCGGCGTTCGACAAAGAGGGCAAGCCGACCAAGGGCGGCGAGGCGTTCGCCAAGAAGCTCGGGATCGACGTCTCGCAGCTGAAGCTCGTCGACACCCCCAAGGGCAAATACGTCGCCGGTCGCCGCAGCGAGAAGGGGCGCCCCGCGGGCGAGCTCCTCGGCAAGGCGCTCACCGACACGATCGCCGAGCTCCCCTTCCGCAAGTCGATGCGCTGGGGCTCGAGCGACGTCGCCTTCGGTCGGCCGATTCACTGGCTCGTCGCGCTGCTCGGCGGCGACGTCATCGACCTCACCTACGCCGGCGTGAGGAGCGGTCGCGCCACGCGCGGTCACCGCTTCCTCGCGCCCGACGCCATCGAGCTCATCACGCCCGGCGAATACGTCGAGCGCCTCGCGAAGGCCCACGTGCAGGTCGACGTCGCGGCGCGCAAGCGCACGATGGTCGAGCGCCTCAGCGCGCGCGCCCGAGAAGTGGGCGGGAAGCTGCAGGAAGACCCGTTCCTCGTCGAGGAGAACGGCGGCCTCGTCGAGGAGCCGTTCGTCGTCGACGGCGGGTTCGACCCGGCGTTCCTCGCGCTGCCCGATCGCTTGATCCTCGACGTCATGCGCACCCACCAGCGCTACTTCGGCGCGCGCGACGAGAAGGGGCAGCTGCTCCCCAAGTACCTCGCGGTGGTCAACACCAACCTCGCGGCCGACACGATCCGCAAGGGAAACGACCGCGTCATGCGCGCGCGCCTCTCGGACGCTCGCTTCTTCGTCGAGACCGACCGCAAGGCCGGGCTGGCCACGTACGCGAAGAAGCTCGAGTCGGTGCGCTATCACGCCAAGCTCGGCACCGTGGCGCAGAAGGTCGAGCGCATCGCGAAGATCGCGCAAGACCTCGCCGCCCGCTCCGGCGCGGACACCTCGAAGATCGGCGAGGCCGCGCGCCTCTGCAAGGCCGACCTCACCTCGCTCACCGTCGGTGAGTTCCCGGAGATGCAGGGCCACGCCGGCCGCGACATCGCGCTCGCCACCGGCGTCGATAAGGAGGTCGCCGACGCGATCGCCGCGCACTGGCTCGAGCCCGACGCGCTCGCGAACATCGGGCCGATCGGCCTGTTCCTCGGCCTGGCCGATAAGCTCGACCACTTCGTCGGCGGCTTCGCGGTCGGCCTCGCGCCCACCGGCGCCAACGATCCGTTCTCGATCCGCCGCGCGTTCAACCGCGCCGTCGCCGCGTACCTCGTCGCCCTCGCGCGCGGCATCGGCGGCAAGCTCCCCGGCCTCGTCGACATGGCTCGCGTCGCCTACGAGGCGCACGAGAAGCTCCCCAAGCCGTGGGCCGAGCTCGAGCCCGAGCTGCACGCGTTCATGAAGGCGCGCCTGGTCGGTCTGTTCGACGAGGCCGTCGACGCCGGCGGCAACGCCGAAGCGCTCGCCGGCTACCGCGCCCCGCGCGACATCGTCGAGGCGTGCATCGAGGCCGGCTTCGACGACCTCGCCGATCTCCGCGGCCGCATCGGCGCCGTCCGCGACGCGCGCGGCACGCCGGCCTTCGCGCGCCTCGCCACCGCGTTCAAGCGCGCATCGAAGATCACCAAGGACGTCGCACCCGGCGAGCCCGATCCGGCGCGCTTCGATCACCCGTCCGAGAAGGCGCTGTGGACGGCGTACGCCGAGGCCCGCGGCGTGATCGCACGCGCGACCGAGAGCGGCGACTACCGCAAGGCCGTCGAAGCCACGGCCACCGCGATCGCCGACCCGATCGACACCTTCTTCGACAAGGACAAGGGCGTGTTCGTCATGGCCGAGGACCTCGCGGTGCGGGAGAATCGGCTACGCATGCTCGCGACGATCGCCGGCGCCCTCCGCCGCGTCGCCCGCCTCGAGCTCCTCGAAGGCACCTAATGCTCGTGATCTACATCGCTGCCCTGGTGATCGGCGCGGGAATGCTGCTGGTCCAGGCGGTGATGGGTCACGACGCGGACGCCGACGGCGACAGCGACGGCGACAGCGATCTGCTGTTCCTCTCGCCGCGCTTCTGGACGTTCCTCGCGCTCGCGTTCGGAATCTCCGGCCTCCTCCTCACGCTGTTCCACCTCGCGTCGAGCATGGTCGTCCTCGCGATCGCCAGCGGCGCCGGCGTCGCGTCCGGCGCGTTCGCCGCGCTGGTGCTGCGCGCGCTCAAGCGCGGGCAGGTGTCGAGCGGCTCGTCGGAGCACGAGGCGATCGGCCGCATCGGCGAGGTGCTGGTGCCGCTCGAGAAGGGGCGCATCGGCAAGGTGCGGGTCGCGCTGCGAGGGCAGACGCTCGACCTCATGGCGATGGGTGGGGACCAGCCCCTCGCGCTCGGCGCGCGAGTGGTGATCGAGGACATCGAGGGCGGGATCGCTCGGGTTTCGCGCGCGCCGGACGAGATCGCGTAACCGGGCGTATGCTCGGCGCGTGATCGCTCCCAAATCCACATCCGTTCTCCCCGAAGACCTTGGCGGCATCGACTCCGGCACGGCGATGAGCGCGTTGATCATCGCGCTCGGGGCCGTCCTCGGGTTCGCGCTCCTCGTGTGGATCCTCAAGAGCTTCCTCTACGTGTGCAAGCCGAACGAGATCTTGATCTTCGCGGGTCGCAAGCACCGCCTGAAGGACGGCTCGGAGGTCGGCTACCGCATCCTCCATGGCGGGCGCGCCGTGCGCGTGCCGCTCCTCGAGACCGTCGCGCGCATGGACATGCGTCTCATCCCGGTCGAGGTCGCGGTGCAGGGCGCTTACTCGCGCGGCGGCATTCCCCTCAACGTGCACGCGATCGCCAACGTGAAGCTCGCGAGCAACCCGGTGCACGTGCGCAACGCGGTCGAGCGGTTCCTCGGCTCCGGCATGGAGCAGGTGGCGCTCGTCGCGCAGCAGACGCTCGAAGGCGTCCTCCGCGAGGTGCTCGCCCAGCTCACGCCCGAAGAGGTGAACGAGGACCGCCTCAAGTTCGCCCAGACGCTGATGGTCAACGCGAAGGACGACTTCGAGACCCTCGGCCTCGAGCTCGACGTCCTCAAGGTGCAGCACGTCAGCGACGATCAGCAATACCTCGTCAACCTCGGCCGCGCGCGGATCGCCGAGATGATCCGCGACGCGAAGAACGCCGAGAACGCCGCCGAGCAGCGCATCCAGGAAGAGAAGGCCAACGCGCGCCGCCGCGCCGAGATGGCGCAGAAGGTCGAGGAGACCCGGGTGCTGCAGAAGCGCAACGAGGTCCGCGCCGAGCTCGCCGGGCTCGAGGCGCGGGTCCGCGCGGTCGAGAACGAGGCGCAGGTCGCCGCCGAGACCGCGCGCGCCGTCGCCGAGCAGCTGCTCCAGCAACAGCGCGGCGAGCTCGAGAAGCTCCGCCTCGAGTGCGACGTGGTGCTGCCCGCGGAGGCCAATCGCCAGTCGGCCGAGGCACGCGCGCGCGGCGACGCCGCCCCCTATATCGAGAACGGCAAGGCCGCCGCCGGGGCGCTCGCCGCCGTGGCCAAGGAGTGGCAGGCCGCGGGCTCCGACGCCAAGGACCTCTACGTGCTGCAGGAGCTCCGCACGCTCGTCGAGGCCGCGATTCAGCGCGTCAACTCGACGCAGATCGGCTCGCTCGAGATCGTCGACGGGGGCGACGGCTCGGCATACGCCGGCCTCATCGCCAGTTACCCCGCCGCGGTCTCCAAGGTGCTCGAAGAAGTGGGACACGCGCTCGGCGTCGACGTCGCCTCGCTCGTCTCGGGGAACGTCTCGGGGAAGGTGGCGCGATGATCCCGATCCTGATCGTGCTCGCCTTCACGGCGATCGTGGTGCTGCTCTCGCTGTCGTGGGTGGTGCGCAACCTCCTCTACGTGAGCGCGCCCAACGAGGCGCTGATCTTCTCCGGCGCACGGCGCGTCGCGCGCCTCGGCAGCGGCCAGGACAAAGAGGTCGGCTTCCGCGTGATCCGCGGCGGCCGCGGCATTCGCATCCCGCTCCTCGAGCGCGTCGACCGAATGGACCTCTCCAACATGGCGATCGAGGTGCAGGTCCGCGGCGCGTACTGCAAGGGCGGGATCCCGCTCAACGTGCAGGGCGTCGCCAACGTGAAGCTGCCCGGCGACGAGCCGCGCCTGCTCAACGCCGTCGAGCGCTTCCTCGGCCGCACGCAGCAGGAGATCGCGCGGATCGCGCGCGAGACCCTCGAGGGCAACGTGCGCGGCGTGCTCGCCCAGCTCACGCCCGAAGAGGTCAACGAGGACAAGGTCCGCTTCGCCCAGACGCTCCTCGAAGAGGCCGAGCACGACATGGCGCGCGTCGGCCTCGTGCTCGACACCCTCAAGATTCAGAACGTCACCGACGAGGTCGGCTACCTCAACTCGATCGGCCGCATCCGTGGCGCGTCGGTGAAGCAGGAGGCGACGATCGCCGAGGCGAAGATGCAGGCCGACGCCGCCGAGCAGCAGGCTCGCAACAGCGCGGCCGCCGAGGTCGCGAAGCTCGACGCCGATCTCGAGATCGCGCGGCAGGACGTGAACAAGCGCATGGTCAACGCGCAGACCGCGCGCGCCGCGCTGATCGCCGAGGCCGAGGCCGAGGTCGCCGCGAGGGTCGCGCAGACCAACGCGGAGATCGAGCGGCAGAAAGCCCGCGCGTTGCAGGTGAAGCGCCAGCTCGAGGCCGACGTCGTTCAGCCGGCCGAGGCCGCGCGCAAAGCCCAGGAAGAGGCCGCGCGCGCGGACTCCGCCAAGCTGCTCGAGCGCGGCAAGGCCGAAGCGGCCGCCCTCCGCGCGCTGGTCGAGACCTATCGCACCGCCGGCCCCGACGCGCGTCGGGTGCTCGCCCTCCAGACGCTGCTCCCCCTCGCCCCTCAGCTCGCGGGCGTCGGCAGCCCGCTGACCATCGGGAGGATCACGGTGCTCCCCGGCGGCGGCGAGGGCTCCAGCACGGCCCGCCTCGCGATCGGCGCGAACGCGCAGATCAAGGCGGCCACGGGGGTGGACGTGGTGCAGGCGATTCAGCGGTTGGGGGCTCCCAAGACGTAGTGCGCCTGATGCATTGACTCGTGATGCATTTCTGCCGGATCATGCCTGAACATGCAGGCAAGCTCGTCATCCGTCACGGCCAAGCCCTGGGAGGTCGAACCGGTGCTCCGGGCGCGGCGGCTCGCGCTGCTCGCGCAGGTGGCGATTGAGACGCGCAATCGCGCGTTCTCCGAGGCCCACCGCGAAGAGGGCGACACCAACTGGGGACTCGGCTGCAAGGCCCACGAGCGCTTTTGCCACGCGCTGCAGCACCTCGCCGAGGGCGCCGAGTCGCCCTGGCTGCGGGTGCGCCGCGAGGGCCTGTCCTTCACCACGTTCGTCGAGCACCTGCCGGTGCGGGTGTATCGGGGCTCGCCGCTCCGCCCGCCGATGCGCCACGTGCGCGCGATGGCCGCCGAGCGCGCCGACGAGCGGCAGCTCACCCTGTTCGGCGAGGCTGCTCCGGTGAATCACTGGTTCTGGATGATGGCGGTCGAGACCTTCGACGATGGCCGGGTCAAGCGGACGCTGTTCTTCCAGGTCAACGAGTCGGGCGCCACGCGCAACCACTGGGAGCCGCCCCCCGAGGGCTCCTTGTTCGGCGACACCCCCGACGGTGAGAAGCCCGTGGTCAAGCGCCGGAAGCGTGCGGCTGAGGTCACCCTCCAGTAGGCGCTTGTCGGGCCGCGCCCGCCGACGGATCGTCGCGCCCAGCGGCGCCGCGGGCGACCGCGTGGAGAGCCATGAGCAAGCAGGTCTATTTCTTCGGCGCCGGTAAGGCGGAGGGCAACGCGAAGCAGAAAGATCTCCTCGGTGGAAAGGGCGCAGGCCTCGCCGAGATGACCAACCTCGGGATCCCGGTGCCGCCCGGGTTCACGATCACGACCGAGGCGAGCGTTGCCTTCATGAAGGATGGGCGCGTCCCTCCCGGCGTGCAGCCGGAGGTCGAGGCGGCCATGAAGAAGGTCGAGCAGATCGTCGGCCTCACGCTCGGCGATCCGAGCGCGCCGCTGCTGGTGTCGGTCCGCTCCGGCGCGCGCGCGTCGATGCCGGGCATGATGGACACGATCCTCAACCTCGGCCTCACCGACCAAACGGTGGTCGGGCTCGCCAAGAAGACCAACAACCCGCGCTTCGCGTGGGACGCCTACCGCCGCTTCATCACGATGTACTCGGACGTCGTGCTCGGCGTGAAGCGCGAGGCCTTCGAAGAGGTGCTCGAAGAGGCGCGCCGCGAGGCGGCGAAGGCCCGCGGACTCGACCCGCGCACCATCCACGGCGAGGAGCTCAAGCGCACCGTCCCCGACAGCGAGATCGACGAAGCGAGCCTGCAGAAGCTCGTCGCGCGCTTCAAGAAGATCGTCGAGGACAAGACCGGCAAGCCGTTCCCTCAGGATCCGAAGGTGCAGCTGTGGGGCGCGATCGAGGCCGTGTTCAAGTCGTGGCTCAACCCGCGCGCGGCCACCTACCGCAAGATCCACGACATCCCCGCGTCGTGGGGCACCGCGTGCAACGTGCAGGCGATGGTCTTCGGCAACATGGGCGACACCAGCGCGACCGGCGTCGCGTTCACCCGCGACCCGTCGACCGGCGAGAAGAAGCTGATGGGCGAGTGGCTGCCCAACGCGCAGGGCGAGGACGTCGTCGCCGGCATCCGCACGCCGCGCAAGATCGCCAAGACCGGCGTCCGTAAGGACGACGAGACGCTCGAAGTGGCGATGCCCGATACCTACAACGAGTTCCTCACGATCGCGCACAAGCTCGAGGACCACTTCAACGACATGCAGGACATCGAGTTCACGATCCAGGAGGGCAAGCTGTACCTGCTGCAGACCCGCTCCGGAAAGCGCAGCGGCAAGGCCGCGGTGCGGATCGCGATCGAGATGGTCAAGGCCTCGCGCCTGTCGAAGGACGAGGCGCTCCTCCGCGTCGATCCCGAGTCGCTCAACCAGCTGCTCCACCCGGTGCTCGACCCCGAGGTCGTGCGTCGCTCCAACCCGATCGCCAAGGGCCTCAACGCGTCGCCCGGCGCGGCCGTCGGCGCGATCGTCTTCACCGCCGACGAGGCCGAGCGCCGCGCCGGCCGCGGCGAAGCGGTGATCCTCGTGCGCACCGAGACCTCGCCCGAGGACATCCACGGCATGAAGGCGGCCAAGGGCATCCTCACCGCCCGCGGCGGCATGACCTCCCACGCCGCCGTCGTCGCGCGCGGCATGGGCACGCCGTGCGTCGCCGGCACGAGCGCGCTCTCCGTCGACGAGCACAAGAAGACGGTGCGCGTCGCCGTCACCGGCGAGAGCGGCCGCAACGTCGAGCAGCTCATCCTCCGCGAGGGCGAGATCATCTCGCTCGACGGCGGCACCGGCGCGGTCTACCGCGGCTCGCTCCCGCTCAAGCCCGCCGAGCTCTCCGGCGACTACCAGGAGCTCATGTCGTGGGCCGACGAGCGTCGCACGCTCAAGGTCCGCACCAACGGCGACACCCCGAAGGACGCGCGCACCGCGCGCAACTACGGCGCCGAGGGCATCGGTCTCTGCCGCACCGAGCACATGTTCTTCGGCGACGACCGCATCAACGCGATGCGCGAGATGATCCTCGCTTCCAACCTCCCCGATCGCCATACCGCGCTCAACAAGCTCCTCCCGTTCCAGCGCGAGGACTTCGAGGGGATCTTCCGCGAGATGAAGGGCTTGCCGGTCACCATCCGGCTGCTCGACCCGCCGCTCCACGAGTTCCTCCCCCACAGCGACGAGCAAATCGCGCACGTCGCGCAGGTCTCCGGCCTCTCGGCGCAGGCCATCAAGCGCCGCGCCGAGGAGCTCGCCGAGTCCAACCCGATGCTCGGCCACCGCGGCTGCCGCCTCGCGATCACCTACCCGGAGATCTACGCGATGCAGACCCGCGCCATCCTCGAGGCGGCGCTCAACGTCGCGGGCGAGGGGCTCGAGGTGCGCCCCGAGATCATGATCCCGCTGACCCTCGCCAAGCGCGAGCTCGAGATCTGCAAAGAGATCGTCGACGCCGAGGCCAAGAAGGTGTTCGAGGAGCGCGGCAAGTCGATCGTGTTCCTCTTCGGCACCATGATCGAGCTGCCGCGCGCCGCGCTGCGCGCCGGCGAGCTCGCCGAGATCGCGCAGTTCTTCTCGTTCGGCACCAACGACCTCACCCAGACCACCCTCGGCGTCTCCCGTGACGACGCCGACAAGACCTTCCTCCCGGTCTACGTCTCGCACGGCATCTTCACCAAGAGCCCGTTCGCGACGCTCGACCAGGAGGGCGTCGGCGAGATGGTCTCGATCGCCAAGGAGCGCGGTCGCAAGACGCGCCCCGACATCAAGCTCGGGATCTGCGGCGAGCACGGCGGCGATCCGCCGAGCGTCGAGTACTTCAACAAGATCGGCCTCGACTACGTGAGCTGCTCTCCGTTCCGCGTCCCGATCGCGCGCCTCGCCGCCGCACAAGCGGCGATCCGCGCCGAGGGCGGCTCCCGCGAGGGCAGCGGCACCTCGTAACGCCGTCGCCGTCACTCCGTATGGAGCCGCGACCGTCAGGGAGCGGGTGTTCGGCGCGCGTGGTCGTGGAGCAACCGCGGGCTGACGCCCGCGGCCCCTTCGTTTGTTCGTGACGCGACGACCCGCTCGCTGACGCGCGCGGCTCCCGGCGTTTCGTATCGCGCGGCTTGAGCGCCGGGCGAATGCTGGCTACATCCTCGGACGCAAGCCGAAGTGGCGGAACTGGCAGACGCGGCGGATTCAAAATCCGTTTCCCGAAAGGGAGTGAGGGTTCAACCCCCTCCTTCGGCACCCTCCTGAGCGAGTACCCTCCAAGACCGTGCGGGCTCGCGGTGTCGGAGCGGTGATGCGTCGACTGCTCCTCTCCCTGGCTGTGGCGACGGGCGCCTGCGCGAGCGAGCCGCCGCCTCCGCCCCGCGTGTACCTACCGGTCGTGCGCGTTCCCTGGCTCGTAAAGACGGCGCCGCCCAAGCCGTCCGCGTCGCCGTCCGAGGTGCCCGACCTCGTCGTACCTCCCGCGCCCACCGCGTCCACGAGCGAGGAGCCGGTGTCGCTCGGTCCGCGCTCGGGCTCGCTCCGCGCCCTCCATCTCCGCAACCCGATGCCCGGCGGAATTTTCGCGGGCTACGCGGGCGACACCGGCCTCGATCTCGTCGGCTCGCCGCGCGCGGTGTACGCGATCGCCGCGGCCACCGTCGACTACGCCGAGAAGGGCCACACCCGCTGGACCGGCCCCAAGGACTCGCCCTACTGCGTGCGCCTCACGCTCGATCAGCCGATCGCGTGGAAGGGCAAGAAGATCACCCACGCCTACTACGCGCACCTCTCGGCCGTCGCGTTCGAGCAACCGGAGTCCGCGAAGAAGAAGCGTCACGTCGAGCCCGGCGAGGCGCTCGGCACCTCGGGCACCGCGCGCGGCGTTCCGCACCTGCACCTCGGGCTCCTGCTCGACAACGAGGTCGAGCAGGACGACTGGACCTTCATCCTCCGCGAGGGCGAGGTCCGCACAGCCCTCGGCGGCTACACCAACGGCGAAGTGCTCCCGAAGATCTAGGCGCGCGCGTCAGCGAGCGCCTCACCGGTAGCACGCCGCGATACAGGATTGGGCGCTCGCTCACGCGCGCGCCTGTTCGACATGCTAGGCGCGCGCGTCAGCGAGCGCCTCACCGGTAGCACGCCGCGATACAGGATTAGACGGTATGGAACGACCGGCTCCTCTTCGCCGGTACGCGACTGCCAAGGCAGCCGGACGGGGTGTTCAAATACCCCAACGCGGGTTGGCGGTTGGACGCCAGAGCCGCAAACGAAG